>NZ_KE992717.1:0-34325 GCF_000466465.2 Clostridium sp. KLE 1755 | reverse complement strand
TCAGCCGCTCCAGCGCTGCGGCAGGCACACGTCCGCCGAAGGCGGGGACGGCAATGATACAGAAATCCTCCCTTCCGGGAGTGGCATGTGAGAGAAAAGCGCCTGACCGGGTTCTGTCGGATAAATCAATTTCAACCAGTTCTGTGGATGTTTTTCCTGATTCATCCGGCGCTCCATCGTTGATGAGCCATTCCTTAACCAGTTCGTCCAGTACTTTTTTTGTCCCTCCTGTGGGACTGAAATAGACGGTATAAAGCTTCATCTGTATTCTCCTTTTTCATCTGTCTTTCTATTCTTTTCACACAAATCCATCATTGGCTCCACCTGCTCCCAGAAATGTGTCAGCTGGCGGAGGCTGCTGCTTTTAGGATCCAGATAGTAAAAGTTCATGGTGCCCTTACGGCGCACGTTAATGATTCCCGTCTCCAGAAGGACCTTCAGGTGATGGGAGACTGCTGTGCGTGACACACTGGTTTCCATCTGAATCTCACCTACACGCAGGCCGCCTTTGCCTCCGTTTTTAATCAGGGTAATAATGATGCACTGTCTGGTATTGTCGCCCAAGGCAAAAAGAGCCGCCTGACATTGACGGAATTCCTCCAGAAAGGCTTCCCTTCGTTCCGAAAAAGTTTCCTCCATGATATTTCCCTCCAATGGTCAATTCATATTGACCATTATAGCGCTCTGGTGTTTTGACGGCAATATTGGTAAAGATAATCGGGTTCATTGAATTAATAGTTTTATGGGGCTGACAAACGGGAAAATATTTGAAAATAAGCAATTAAAAGCAATGATACACGATGGCTGTGGAATTATGATATAATGTCGTCGAAGACGACATTATATCTGCGCATTCTGGTTTCTGCGCTTGCCGCAGAAATCCAGGCGCTAAATTCGGCCGGAGGCTCATATCTGTGGAGCGGATACGATATTGATATTAAGAACATACAAGGCAGATGTGTAAATTGGGGGAACAAGAGGACGGGATGAAAAGAAGGCAGCCTGGCCTAACCAAAACATACATGGCTTTAAGGAGGAACAATTATGTTGGAATTCAAGCTTCCCCGGCATGCCTGCGGATTTACATTACCGGATGCCGAATGTACACGTTATGCAGGCCCAAAGGAGAAAAGCAGGAGGGCAGCCAATGTATGCTGACATCATAAAAGAAATTTTCAGGGAGCAGAACCGAATTTATGAAAAAACAAACAGCGGGGACTTTTCGGACGTGTGTTTCCTGGAGGGCAGGGACGCAGTATTTGGGACCTTTGATAAAAACTATGAGAACCGGCTCCGGCTGGCCTATTATATCCTGTTTATGAAAAGGGGCGGAGAAGCCCTGGTAAAAAAACTGTTTGAAGAGGAGCTGAAGGACAGGGAAACGAATTCCTTCCAGGGAATAGGAGCCTGTCTGGAGATTCTTACCTTCCTGCTGATGAAATATAACGGCGCGCACCAGTACGACGCTCTGTTTGAACGGGCAAAGAATGCCAATTTTGACTGTGCCTGCGGCTATGACAGAAATGTGGAGCAGGAGACGCAGCTGGAGCGGTGTGATATTTATGACTGTATCCAGATTGCAATTGAAACCGGATACCCGGAAAGCGCCGCCAGGCTTGTAGAGGAATGGAAGAAAGAAATAAAGGAATGGGACGTACAGAATTACAGACAGCTGATATTATTTAATAAAAATACCTGCCGGGAGGCTGAAAATGAAGAGCCGTTGAAAGCGCTGCTTGCATTGGAGCGTAAAAACGGGAAAAACAGGGATATCATAGCAGCCTGGAATAATTTGATACATTTTTATATCGGCTTCGGTGAAAGAAAAAAGGCGTATGAAGCCTTTTCAGAGATTTTGGAACATACGGATTTATCAGAAGTTGCCGGTATCCGCCTGTTTTCAGGCATCCTTGAAGACGCCGCGCAGCTGATCGCTATGGGCGGAGAGGAGGCGCAGCCGCTCTGGGAATGGGCCGGGCCCTTCATTGCAAAGCTGGCGGGTACGGGCAGCATGTATGGCAATCTTTATAAAAAGAGCATCCGGGCTGCACAGTGCATGAAGGATCCTATAGAAGGGGAACTGACCGCGGCCTATGAAGCGTGGAAGAGGAAAACCGGAGCCAGGTAACCTGTTGGAAGGGATTACAGTAAATTAGGGAAAATGTTAAAAAATATTATTATAAAGAATTTGCGGGAAAGGTAGGCTGTACAGCTATTTTTTAAAATGCGTGCCGGACACGCTGACAGGAGGAAGCATGCAGGATATACTTTTAGTGGAAGATGATGAGGATCTTGCTGAAGGGATACAGATGGCTCTGGGCGGTGAATTTTCCATGATACATTGTAAAACTGTGGAAGAGGCAAAACATATATTATATGACCGTACCTTTGGATTGCTGATTCTGGATGTGGGGCTGCCGGACGGGAGCGGCCTGAAGCTGTGCGGGGAAATCAGGAAAAGCAGCAGGGTTCCCATTGTCCTTCTCACCGCCAGGGATATGGAAACTGATATTGTGGCAGGGCTGGAATATGGGGCGGATGATTATATTACCAAGCCCTTCAGCCTGATGGTGCTTCGCGCAAGAATCCGGGCGCTTCTCAGGCGGACGGAAAAGGGCCAGGAAAAGGAATATCTGCAGCCGCCCTTTGCTTTTCACTTCGCCTCCATGGAATTTTATAAAGAGGGCCGCCCTGTGGAACTGAGCAAGACGGAACAGCGGATCTTGTATTTGCTTGTTTTTAACCCGGGACAAATCATCACCAGGGAAAGGCTCCTGGAATGGGTTTGGCCGGACGGGACGGAGTATGTGGAGGATAACGCGCTTTCGGTGGGAATCAGACGGTTGCGGGACAAACTGGAGGAGGATGCATCAAAGCCGGTCTATATCAGGACCATGTATGGGAAAGGCTATGTCTGGGAGATGCCGGTATGAACAGTTTTTTATGGTTTGCAGCGGGGGCGGCCGTATGCGCTGCGGTAAGCATCTGCCTGCTGGTAAAAGAACGCGGTAAAATGAAAGCCCTTCTCCAGGAAACGCTCCAGAAGCTGGATCAGGCCATCAGCGGAAACCTGCAGGATGTGACCTATGATGAATCCATGGACGGCGCGGTGGCTGAAAGGCTGAATAAGCTGGTGGAAATGGCGGGTACGCAGCGCGACAGGGCGCAGGAAGAAAGGGATGCCGTCAAAGCGTTGATTTCAGACATTACCCATCAGGTTAGGACGCCCCTTTCCAATATCATGCTGTATACGGATTTGCTGCAGGAGCAGCCGTTGGAAAAAGATTCTCGTCTTCTTGCGGAAAAAATCAGGAAACAGTCGGAAAAACTGGAATTTTTTATGAAGGAGCTGGTCCGTTCTTCCTATACGGAGCAGGAAATGATCGCTGTAAAGCCGGAAAAGGTACGGGCAGACAGACTGATTGGAAGGGCCTGCCAGACGGTGGAGATGGAAGCGCTGAAAAAGAAGGTTCTGATTTCCTTTGGCGGCACGGATCTGACCTGCTGTGCGGATTTGAAATGGACAGCCGAAGCGCTGGGGAACATCCTGGATAATGCGGTGAAATACTCCCCGGAAGGGTCGGAGGTAAAGATCGAGGCGATACCCTATGACTCCTTTCTGTGCATTGCGGTAAAGGATCAGGGGCCGGGCATCAGGGAAGCGGAACAGGGGTTGATTTTCCGGAGATTCTATCGTTCGTCGGAAGCCGGAAAGCTGCCGGGCTTTGGAATTGGCCTTTATCTGGCGAGGGAGATCCTTTCCAGGCAGGGCGGTTATATTAAAGTTACGTCAAAACCGGGCAGGGGAGCCGTATTTCAGATGTTTTTGCCGGTATATCATTCCTGCTGATAAAGGAGGCCAGGAGGCCGTCAGCGGAGGGAAAAGGGAGTCAAAATCCGGTTCTGCAGGAAATCTGTCAAAAATGTCATCTTTGAGACAGAATGTGGAAAGATTTCTTTGCTACACTATAGAAAATTCCGCAGGACATACAAAAAGTGTGACAGCGGAAAACAGAAAGGCAAAGCCTGTCACAGGTGATGGGCGGGAATCGGAGGTCTTGGATGGAAATTCTGGCAGCAAAGCAATTGAAAAAATATTATCAGATGGGAGATACGGTGGTTAAGGCGCTGGACGGCATTGATCTGTCCATACAAAAGGGAGAATTTGCCGCCGTTGTGGGGAAATCGGGCAGCGGCAAATCCACGCTTCTGCATATGCTGGGCGGACTGGACTATCCCACCGGAGGCGAGGTGAGGGTGGATGGCAGGGATATTTCCCGCATGGGAATTTCCCATAAGGGAAAGGATGAACTCACAATTTTCAGGCGCAGGAAAATCGGATTCGTATTTCAGAACTATAACCTGCTTCCGCTTATGAATGTGTATGAAAATATAGTGCTTCCCATAAAACTGGATGGTATCAGGCCGGATGAAAAATTTGTGGGTTCCATCCTTGAAATGCTGGGACTGAAGGATAAAAAATATGCCATGCCAAACCAGCTGTCGGGCGGGCAGCAGCAGCGGGTGGCCCTGGCCAGGGCGCTGGCGGCAAAACCTGCCATTATCCTGGCAGACGAGCCAACCGGTAATCTTGACAGCCGTACCAGCCAGGATGTATTGGGGCTGATTAAGACCTCAGGCGAGCTGTTTGCACAGACTGTAGTCATGATTACCCACAATGATGAAATTGCCCAGCTGGCCGGAAGGATTATCCGGCTGGAGGACGGAAGAATCTGCGGAGGTGACGGCGGCAATGATTAGAGTGGATAACCGGAAGGTAGTGGCAGGGATCGCTGCCGATACCTATAAAGCCCATTGGAAAAAAAACATAATAACGGTTTCGGCTATATTGATGACTACTTTTTTAACGGCAGTGGTATTCGCTTTGGGATTCAGCTATTGGAATACGGTGACGCTGCGCACACTGCGGATGAACGGCATGGATTATGACGTGGAGCTGTCGGAGCCCAGGCCGGATCAGGTGGATAAAATCAGGGCCATGGAAAATGTGGAGGCAGCGGGCGTATCCATAAAATGTGCCATATTGGAGCGGTACGGCGATGTGGAGCTGGATAAAACCCAGCTTTACTGGCTGGACTCCGTCTGCTGGGAAAAACAGTGTATTCCGGCGTTGGAACTTTATGAAGGCTCTTATCCTGAGAGGGAAGAGGAAATCATGCTTTCAGAAAGCGCGCTGACGGCTATGGGGATTGAACGACCGGAAACCGGGATGCGGCTTTCGCTGGAATATTATCCTCTCTCGGGTGAAGGGGACGGCAGGATTGGCAGTAAGGAATTTATCCTGAGCGGATACTTCAGGGACTATACCGGAAGGATGAAGGGCTATGTTTCGCGTCCCTTTTTGGAAAAGAGCGGGGCGAAGCAGACGGATTTTACGCAGGGAACCCTGAAAATATCCCTGAAAAATCCTTTATATACCAGGCAGGATATTGAAAAGCTGCAGCAGGAAGCGGCGCTGGACCGGCAGGTTATTAAAGCAGATTATGATACATCGGTGAATTTCTGGAAAACAGCGGTGGGTCTTGCCGGAATGCTTCTGATGATACTTTCCGCAGGTTATTTATCCATTTATAATACCCTTTATATTTCTATTTCCAGGGATATCCGTTACTATGGACAGCTGAAAACCATAGGTATGACAAGCGTACAGCTGAAAGGCCTGGTATACAGACAGGCTCTCTGGAATGCGCTGGCCGGGATTCCGGCCGGACTTTTGGCGGGAAGGCTTCTGGCCGGGACAGTGGTACCCGCGGTCCTTCGCATCGTCAATCCCACGCTGGCCGGGGAGGAAATCATATCCGAAGGACTGTGGATTTATGTGCTGGCGGGTGGGTTAGCCCTGTTTACAGATCTGTATGCCAGCAGGAAGCCAGCAAAAATGGCAGGTGACTGTGCGCCGGCAGAGGCGATCCGTTATGTGCCGGTTACCATGGGAAAGGGAAAGCCTTTCAGAACCGGACCCGGGAAGGGCGGAGTCGTCGCTTCCATGGCATGGCGCAGTCTGCTGAGGGATAAAAAACAGTCTGCTGTCATCTTTCTTTCTTTTCTCATAGCGGGAACCGTATTTTTAACTGTCAATACGGTAATCCGGCAGAATGACGCCCGCTCCGTTCTGAATGCCACATGGGATTATGATATCCGGTTCAAGAATGAAACCACTCTTGATGGGAAGGAGCCTTTGCTTACGGAGGAGAAGATAGAACAGGTGAGGGAAATTCCGGGGGTGAAAAGTGTCAGAATCGTTTCTTCTGCCGATATCGTTGTCCCTTTACAGGAAAAGGTATTCGGGGATTATTATCAGGCTTTGTACCAGTCGAGATTCAGTCCGGGAAATTATGAGAAGGATATGGCGGTTTATCGGGAACAGCCGGGATATTTCCTGTTTATGGCACGGCTGATCGGAATTGACAGGGAAGGCTTCGGGCGGCTGAATGCCCGCATGGGGAATGTGTTGGAGGAAGAAAGCTTTAAGGCAGGGAAGAGTACGGTGGCAGTTCCCATTATCATTGATGCCGGACCGGAGATCAGAAACAGTATGGTTGGGAAAACAGTACATTTTTTACCGGCAGGGGACAATTTTAAGTCCGGAGAAAATGGGGCAGTGTCCGCAAAAGCCTCTGTCCGCATTGCGGCGGTGGGCGACAGCGGTGACAATCCGGCTTATTTCGGCAGAGGCTATACGCCAGATCTGATTGTAAGCCGGGAATATGCCAGACAGCTTCTGGGAACGGAATTTATTGAACTGATAGAGGTGGATTATGAAAAACCATTTTCTGAGGATACAGAACGCCTTGTAAAGGAAGTCTTTGCAGGCGAGGGGAAAATTTCCCGGGAATCAAAACTGGAAAGATACGGTGAGATGAAAATGACGGAAATGCAGATAAAGGTTTTGGGGAACAGCATCGGATTCCTGATTGCCCTGCTGGCTGTTTTTAATTATATCCATATGATGGCGGCAGGGGTACAGAACCGCTCAGGAGAGCTGGCGGCGCTGGAAAGCATCGGAATGACACAGACGCAGCTGAAAAGAATGCTGATGCTGGAGGGTGCCGGCTATGCGCTGTTGGCCGAAGCAGCCTCCCTGGCAATTGGCTTGCCTGTCAGCTATGCGGTATTTCAGGGCATGAACCGGTATCATATGGCATATTCCTTTCCCTGGCGAAGTCATCTGGCGGTATTTACGGTTATCCTGATTATATGTGTCCTGGTTCCGACGGCTATTTACCGCAGGACGCAAAAAGGAAGTGTCATCGAAAGGCTGCAGAATTGGGAATAGCATGCGGACATCCGTAACAGTTCGGTTATCTGAATTGTTACGAATATTTAGTTCCGGAAAATATAAAGAATCTAAATTCTCATGCCGTTTCGTTAACGAACCTTTTTTCATCCTATGCTATATTAATGTCAGCGGACATCAGCAGAACATAGGTAACACAGTCCATATGGCCATATACTGTGACCGGTGTCTTTGCATCGATGTTTTCCATTTTCTGTTCCATAATTTTACAATTAAGATTGCCGAATTATTCAAACTCCTGTATGCTGAGGATAACGGGAAGAGAAAGGATTCGCATAACCGTTAAAGGATCCTTTAAAAATTTCGAAGAAAGGAGCCTGGTCAGTGAACAACATAGAAAAAGAGCTGCTGGCCCTTTTGGCGGACCCCGCCTACAGCATAACACTCCAAACCATACGCAGGATACGGTTCCCGGCCAGCTACCGGTTTGAAAGCCACGCCCACCCCGAGACGGAAATCAACTACATCAACTCCGGCTGCTGTATGATGGAGGTGGAGGGGCAGGTTATCCCCTTAAAGCGGGGGAGCTGCATTATGGTAAATCCGTATAAGAGGCATCTTTTCATGGTGGATGTGAGTAAATCCTGTGCCATAACCCAGCTGATATACCGGGCAGAGCTTCCCGGACAAATACCGGACTGCCTTCCCTGTTTTCAAGAGGTAAGCGCCTGTCATGTATTTCAGGACTGTGAGGAGCTTTGCGGCCTGCTGGAAAACATACAGCGGGGGTATAAAAAAATCCGGGATAACGGCTATACGGAAGCGCGGTTTGATTTTACCCTGCTGCAGCTTTTTGCCCTGCTGTCCGGCTGCATCGAGGAAGAGAGGCGGCTTACGGATGGCTGCCGGGGCAAGCTGGAGGAAGCGCTGGAGAAGATACACGGCAGGCTGGAATATGAAATCAATCTGGAGGAGCTGGCGGGAGAACTGGGAATCAGTTCAAGATATCTCAGAAAATTATTTGTCCAGCGCCTGGGCATCGGCTGTACCCAGTACATAACAATGCTCAGGATAGCAAAGGCCAAGGAATATCTGCGGGACTGGGACAAGGGGGTCACGGAGGCGGCCGCCCTGGCCGGCTTTAACAGCCCTCAGTATTTCTGCCGCGTTTTCAGAAAGCATACGGGAATGACGCCGGCGGAATATAAAAATATGAAAAATGATGATTGCTGAAGTGTCGCGGCAGTTCTGCGATATATGAGGAGGTATGGTATGACAAACAGAGAAAATTTTTTATCGCTTCTCAGGAGAACCGGCTATGAAAGTGTGCCGGTGGAGTTCAGTCTCTGCCCGTATTTAATTGAACGGATGCGTAATGAGCTTGGAGTGGAGGATTATCAGGAATATTTTCAGTTCCCCTGGCGGAGGGTAGGGGATATCAGGCTGATTGATCATGATGTGGAGCAGTACCGCAGATTCTACCGGCGTCCGCTGGCGGAGGGCGCGGATATCGATACCTGGGGCGTGGGCCATGAAAAATCGCCCAACAGCATGCACATGACTTACATGCGCCACCCTTTGGAAAATGCGGAGTCCATGGAGGATTTCCTGGAGTATCCGTTTCCGGATTATGCTCACGGGGATGCTTCCCATCAGAAAAAACAGGTGGAGGATATCAAGAAAAGGGATTTGATTGCGCTGGGCGATATGCAGGTCACTATCTGGGAAACAGCCTGGTATCTCCGCGGTATGGAGAATCTGTTCTGCGACATGATGTCGGAGGAAGAGACTGCCGTTTCCCTTTTTGACAAGGTGCTGGAGATTTCAAAAATCAGAGCCCGTTCTTATGCGGAGGCAGGCGTGGATGTTCTCTTTTTTGGTGATGATATCGGGATGCAGCATACAACTATGATGAGTGAGGAGCTGTATTGCAGCTGGATTAAGCCCCGTCTGAAGGAACTGGTGGATATGGTGAAGGAAATCAACCCGGAAATCCTTATTTTTTACCATTCCTGTGGTTTTGTGGAGCCGTTTATCCCACATCTGATAGAGGCGGGAATTGATGTGCTCAACCCCATTCAGAGCGAATGCATGGATTTTAAGGAAATCTGCAGAAAATATGGAGACAGGATATCCTTCCATGGAACCATCGGAACGCAGACCGTCATGCCCTTCGGCACGCCCCAGGAGGTAAAAAAAGCGGTCTGGGACAATCTGGATGCCGCCGGGGAGAAAGGCGGATTATTTGTGGCGCCCACACACATCCTGGAACCTGAGGTCCCGTTAGAGAATATCCTGGCTTACGTGGAAGCCTGCAGAACCTACAGGAAATAAGAAAAACAGGGAATGCTTTTTCCCCTCAACCTCAGCCAATCTCTCAGCAAATGTGCTGCTGTTCCATGGCAATTCTGACGGCTCCCGAAAGGAGCCGTTTTGTTTTATTATTTTTCACGGAAAACTATGAATTTTTATTCCCTTTAAAGAATGCCTTGAAAGAATAAAAATGTCGGGATTTGTCAGATGATGCAAAAATGATGCAATTTTGATGGAGATTTGATGCAACCGGCATGTAAACTTATAAAAAAAGGCAGATAACGATAATCACGCGCAGACACACGGGAAACAGTTGGCTGAGAATCTCTGATTTTCAGCCTCTTTACACTGACCATGCATAGTAAGCGGAACCGGCTGCGCGTATGGAAAAATACAGAGGGGAGCACTGAGGATAAGATGAAAAGAAAAATATTGACCATTGGCCTTGCATGGCTGTCGGTTTTCTTCGTAGTGGGCGGAAGCCGGCCTGAGAGCTGCGGCATCGAAAGCAAGCTGGCAAAATATGAGCCGGAACTGGTTTCGGGCGCTGTGGATATGGTCCGAAACAGGGAAATGATGAAAGAAGCATTAGAAGAAAAACTAAGAAAGGCAGAAGCGGCACAGGAGGAAAATGCTGCCGGAATGGATCCCTCAGGAGAGATGAGCCTGGAAAATAATACAGAGGAAATGAGCCCGGAGGAGAGAGCTGTTGAGGAGCGGACGGATGCATATTTTGACAATTCCGTATTCGTGGGGGATTCCATCATGCTTGGCTTCCGGAATTATGCGATGAAAAGACAGGATTCCTTTTTAAGCCGGCTTCAGTTTCTTGCTGCGGGAAGCTATTCCGTCAATAATGCGCTTTGGGAAGTGAATGAGAAAAGTGTGCACCCCATGTTTCGCGGGAAGCAGCGTCAGGTATGGGAATCTATTTCCATGATGGGCGGCCGGCGGGTATTTCTTATGCTGGGAATGAATGATCTGAATATCAACGGCCTGGAAGGCAGCTGCGAAAAATACAAGGAGCTGGTGGATAAAATCAGGGAAACCGATCCTGAGGCTGAAATACATATCATGAGCATGACCTATGTCCTGAAAGGGAAAGGAACGGGGCTTTTGGAAAATGACACCATCCGGGAATACAATTCCATGCTGAAGCAGATGGCGGAGGAGAACGGCTGGGGCTATGTGGACATTGCCGATGCGCTGGCCGATGAAAACGGGGATTTGGCGGAAGGGTACTGCAGTGACGATTTTGCGCATCAGCGGCCGGAGGCTTATGATGTCTGGGTTTCGGTGCTCCGGGATTATGCAAAGGAGCAGCTGGAGAAAACAGACGCCGGAGGCTGCAGGGAAACAGAAACAGAAAATATTCAAGCTGCTGAAGGATGAAGCGCGGCAGAAAAGTACACGATATACAGGAGAATGAAATGAAAATGAATGAATTAACCGGAAAATGCGTAAAAAGAAAAAAAGGAAACTATTTGTGCCTGCTGGCCGCAGTGCTTCTTATTGGCGGCTGCGGACAGGCGGAGGTAAACCAGGCGTCAGGCGAGACGACTGCAGTAAACAAGACGGCAGATGAGATGGCAGCAGCAGATCAGGCGTCAGGTGAGACAACGGCAGCAGGCCAGTCGGCAGAAACCGCTGCGGTGCCGGATGCGGCCGCCTCCGGAGAGGAGATGTCCGTACAGGAAATGTATGATCTGATTACCGAATCGGTCACCCTTATTTCACCTGTAATCATGCAGGATAATTTCATAGAAAATTATTACAATATCGATCCCGCCCTGCTTGAGGAGTACGTATTTTCCATGTCTGAGGAAGCTACAAGCGCGGAAACCGTGGTTATTATGAAATTGAAGGATAAGGCGGATGCAGATACAATCAGCGCGGCGCTGCAGCTTGTAATTGAGGAAAAGAGCGGAGAAATGGAAAATTATCTGCCCGGGCAGTATGATATTGTGAAAAAAAGCGCCGTAAAAACAGAAGGCAGCTATGTGTATCTGGTTATTTCAGAACAGGCGGATGCCATTGAAAAAATCATTGAAGCACAGCTTTAGAAAGGACGGAAACGGCGATGGTTTTCAGCAGCATTCCTTTTTTGTTTTTCTTCCTGCCGTTATGCCTCCTTCTTTATTATGCGGTGCCTTATTCCTGGAAGAATGGAGTCCTCCTTCTTTTCAGCCTGGTTTTTTACGCCTGGGGAGAGCCTGTTTATATCCTCCTGATGCTGTTCGCATCAGCAGTGGATTACACGAATGGAAGGCTCATGACACGGTTTGGATCCACAGAGGGACGGCGGCGGTTGTTCCTCTGCTGTTCTGTAATAATCAATCTTTCCGTGCTGGGATTTTTTAAGTATGCGGATTTCCTTATCGATACGGTAAACGGCCTTTTCCACACAGGGCTCCGGCCTCTTGGCCTGGGACTTCCTGTAGGCATCAGTTTTTTCACCTTTCAGACCATGAGCTACAGCATTGATCTGTACCGGCGGAAGGTGCCGGTGGAGAAAAATTATCTGACCTATCTTACCTATGTGTCCATGTTCCCACAGCTGGTAGCCGGGCCTATTGTCCGTTTTTCAACGGTGAATCAGGAGCTGCACAGTAGAAAAATAAGGCGTTCGGAGGTGACGGACGGCTTTTACCGCTTCCTGCAGGGCCTGTTCAAAAAAGTGCTGATCGCCAATCAGGTAGGAGCGCTGTGGGAAGAAATACGGCTGCTGGAAACGGGACAGGCATCGGCGGCCACAGCCTGGCTGGGCGCGGCGGCTTTTACTCTGCAGCTGTATTTTGATTTCAGCGCTTACAGTGACATGGCTATCGGCATGGGGTGGATGCTGGGTTTCCATTTCCCGGAGAACTTCAGGTATCCCCTGTATGCGGTGTCCGTAACGGATTTCTGGAGACGCTGGCATATATCGCTTTCCACCTGGTTCCGGGATTATGTATACATTCCTCTTGGCGGCAACCGGGTGAGCACGGCAAAGCACCTGCGGAATATGCTCATTGTATGGTTCCTGACAGGGCTGTGGCATGGCGCAGCCTGGAACTTTGTCCTGTGGGGGCTGTATTACGGCGTTCTGCTTGCTCTGGAAAAATATGTATGGGGCAAAAAACTGGAAAGGCTGCCCGCAGTAATACAGCATGGCTATACATTGTTGATCGTTGTGACAGGCTTTGTTATTTTTGTGTTTGACGATTGCGGGGCGCTGGGAAGATATCTGTGCTCCATGGCGGCATGTGCCGGAAATGCCTGGTGGGGAGAGGAATTCCTCTGGTATCTGACCAATTATGGTGTTGTGCTCCTGGCGGCTGTCATCCTGGCCTTCCCGGTATACCCCTGGGCCAAAAAGAAGCTGGAGGCAGCGGGAAACGGGCCGAAAACAGCTGCCGGACTTGTGACTGCGGCGGGCTATATCATGCTGTTCCTGCTTACGACGGCTTTTTTGGTAAATGATACCTATAATCCGTTTTTATACTTCAGATTTTGACATCAGGAAAGGCGGAAGCGAAAGAATATGACAAATGCACAAAGAATCAGACGTGTGACAGTGGGACTGCTGGCAGGGATGATACTGGCGCTGGCCATTGGATTTTTTGCAGCCAATAAGCAGGATTTTTCCGAGAATGAGAACAGGTATCTGGCAAAACTGCCATCCCCTGGCTGGGAGGATATAAAGAGCGGCGCCTATATGCAGGGGCTGTCCGACTATGCTTCGGATCATTTTCTTTTCCGGGATTTTTTCATCGGGCTGAAGACAAAGGCGGAGACAGCGCTGGGAAGAAAGGAAATCAACGGCGTTTATATCGCTGAGGACGGCTATCTGATTGAAGCGTATAAAAGTGCGGAGAATACGGAGCGGATTGCGGGGATTTTGAAGAGCTTTGCACAGGAGCTGGAGGGACAGGAAGCGGAGACGCAGGAAACAGAGGCGCAGGAAACGGAGGGACAGGAACCCAGGCTTCGTCTCATGCTGATCCCCACCGCCGTTTATGTGTATGAGGACAGGCTGCCGGCCCATGTGCAGACAAAAAATCAGATGGAAACTGCGGAAGCTGTATACCGGGCTGCCGGTATTGTCCCCATCGATTGCAGCCAGGCGCTGCTGGAACAAAAAAATGGGGAGCCTCTGTATTACAGGACGGATCACCACTGGACTACGCGCGGCGCCTACGAAGGTTACCGGGTTTTCTGTGAAAATATGGGCTTTGAGGCAGTTCCGCTTACGGAAATGGCCGCGGAAACGGTTACGGAGGACTTCCGCGGTACGATTTATTCGAAAACAGGAGACTACAGCCGGAAAGGGGATTCTATAACCATTTACACCAATCCCGCAGACCGCCTGACGGTATCCTATCTGGATACCGGGGAGGTGACGGACAGCCTTTATAATCTGGAATATACGGAGAAAAAGGATAAATATTCCCTGTTCCTGGATAATTTGCACAGTCTGATTGAAATCACCAATGAAACGGCGGGCTCAGACCGGGAGCTGGCGCTGCTCAAGGACAGCTATGCCAATTCCATGGTGCCGTTTCTGGCCCATCATTATAAAAAAATCTATGTGTTTGATACCAGGTATTACAAGCAGGGTCCGTCCGCCTTTATCAAAGAGCACCCGGGCATTACGGATGTACTGATTCTTTATAATATGAACACACTGGATTCGGATCTGGGAATCCGTGGGATTTACTGATATAGTTTAGTCAAAGGCTGTAAATTCCGCAATGCTTCTTTCCCTGCGAAGCTCCTGCCGGGCAGCGGGGGATGGGGCGGCCTGCGGTGCATTGGGGCAGCCAAACTGCCGGCTGAATTCCAGGTTAGCCTGGATCAGGTTGTATTCCAGCAGAACCTGCAGGGTCTGCGAAAGACATTCCGGGGTTTTGCAGTTTACCTCACATACATCCTTCAGGGAATGGGACAGGTTGAGAATGTCCAGAGAAGTGATCGCCATAGCCTGCTCCTGTATTTTTCCTGTTTCTATATTGTATTGGGCGGGAAGGGGAATTGTGCATGGCAGATACAATCCGCATATATCAATATGGCCGAACACATGGCAAAACAAATCCACATTTAGTTATCCTCCATTTTGTAGCCTATTCCCCATAAGGTTTTAATATAGGTTGCAGTATCGTCCGGGCTTCTTTTCAGCTTTAAACGCAGTCGGTTGATATGGGTATTCAATACATTTTCATTTCCGAAATAAGGTTCCTTCCAAATGAGTTCGTATAGACGTTCTTTTGAAAATGCCTGTCCCGGATGGGTTCCCAGTAAATGTAATAGTTCAAATTCCGTTGGCGTCAAATCAATGGGAATCCCCTGACGCCTGACGGTATGGCTTACCGGATCTATCTCCAAATCCTTAATTTTAACAGCCATATCACACGGTAAAGGCTGGTAGGTTCTGGCCCGCCTGATGTTGGCTTTAATTCTGGCGGCAAGCTCGATAAGAGAGAAGGGCTTTACAACATAGTCATCAGCTCCCAGGTTTAATCCCAGTGATTTGTCGGTATCGTTATCTTTTGCAGTGATTATGATAATTGGGATGGTACTGACTTTCCGGATGGCTTTGATAATTTCCATGCCGTTCATGTCCGACAGCATGAGATCTATGAGAGCAAGCGCATATTCATTACAATCCAAGATACTATGAAAAGCTGTTTTTCCGTCACGAAAAGGGAATTCCTGGCTCCCTTTGATAGGCAAGACGTTCGCTCCCATCCTTTACATAAATAATCCCGCATCTGCGGAAACCGTATTTTTCCAGCAAATGCTGCATGGTCAGATTATTCCGGTGCGTATCCGCACGGAGATTGGGAATACGGTTCAGGCAGAAGGTCAGGCATTCCGCAAAGCAGCCCTTGTGCGTACCGTCGCTGCCCAGCCTGTGGATTGTCCCATAAGGTGAGTTATTGAGCCATGCGCCCTGTTCAATCCGCAGATAAGTGGGATCCTCTCCGATAATTAAAGCGAAAACAAAGTGGATTTTCTCCTTGTCGTCCGTGCCAACAAAGCATTGCCCCAGACGGATATCCTCTTTTACAAGCTCCTCCGACGGATAGGCTGCGCCCCATTGCGTGGCATTCCCGTTTTCCGCCATGTATTTTCTGGCCTGTGCATATACCGCCATTATTCCTGGTAAATCAGTAATTTGTGCAGTCTTGATGATCATAATTTCTGTCTCCTCATTTCGCATAAACTTGAAACGGCCTGATTCCTGCGTGCAACGGCCAAACAGACACCCCTGTGTTTTCAAGACAATTCAAGTATGATGGCCTGTTGTATGCGGCGGGGCTAACCGGATGTTACATCCGCCTCATTATACCATGATTAATGCCGGAGGCACACCGACATAAATACGATATATGAAGTCAAGAACGTTCCCGTCATTAATGATAGCATAAAAGTGTGAGGTGAACAAAATGGATCAAGCTGAATGGGAAAAAATATTGGCCTATGTGGACTGCCATATCCACGAGAAAATCGATCTGCGCAGCCTGGCAGAAATTGCCGGGTACAGTCCTTTTTACTTCAGCCGTATCTTTGCGGAAGAGATGGGAATGCCTGTCACGGGCTATATACGGATTCGTAAGCTGCAGTATGCGGCAGTCTCTCTGCTGGAAGGCCGGAAGGTGCTTGAGGTTGCCATGCTGTATGCGTTTGACTCACATGAAGGATTCACACGCGCTTTTACGCGGCTTTTCGGTTCAACGCCCAGTACGGTGAGGAAATACCTGGTTTCCTATACTGTTCCGGGATTTGCTGTGCCGACGGAAAAAAGGAGGTATTTAATGACTGAGTCAAAACGGGAGGATTTGCGGTATGGAAGGCATCAGCTTATATTTGAGACTGTGAGGCAATCATTGGAGGAAGCGGCAGAGGGTTTCTGCACCAGAGTGGAAATAATGCTGCTGCCGGATGGGAGAGTACGGATCAGAGATAATGGAAGAGGCCTTCCCCTTTCGGAGGATATTCAGGCCGACAGAATGGTGCTGAATAAGATACTGGCGGGAAAAACGGTTACCAATGCAGAGTACAGCCAGATGGGGGATTTGGTCCAGGCAGGGATGCAGACGGTGAATTCCCTGTGTGAAAGCCTGCAGGTTATGGTATACCGGGACGGCAGAAGCTTCCGGCAGGATTATGTGAGGGGGATTGCACAGCATGAGCTTTCCATAGACATCCAGACGCATGAACGGGGAACGGAAATAGTTATGAAGCCAGATTCGGCAATTTTCGGAGAAGGGGAGTTTTCGGAGGACATGATCAGGGAATGGATCAAAAAGCAGCTTCCCGGAGACGGTAGGCTGGACATTTTGCTGAATGGTGAGAAAATAAAAGACTGAGAGTGATGAAAGAGGAAAACAGAAGCGGGGGAAGCCTCCGCATGTGAAGCGGGACTCCCCCGGTTCCCGAAGTAAGCATGTATGAGACGGCACGGCTGTACCCTGAAATAACCACCAGGCTTTCCGGCAAAACCTATTTATACAGAGTCTACCGGACAGCCTTTGCCATGTACCAGGTTCCGGAGGAGCTGGACGGTTGGTCCGCCCTAAACAGGGCTGTATAATGAGCTGGTGCTCCCGCAGATAGGAGGAAAATATGGATAAAACATTTCACAGCGGCAACAGGGAACGGCTTTATGGAAAAATGAAGGAAAATTCAATTCTGCTTCTTTTTTCCGGGACAGAGGTCAGAAAAACGAACGATGAATTTTATCCCTTTTACACGGACAGGAATTTCCTGTATTTAACGGGGCTGGACAGCAGGGAATTCATTCTTGCGGCCAGAAAAGACAGCGCAGGCGCGGTGGAGGAGTGTGTTTATATCCTGCCGCCGGATCCCATGCAGGAGCGCTGGACGGGAGAACGGCTGAAACCGGCGCAGGTGGAAGCGATATCCGGCATCACCGATATCCGGGAGAACAGCGTGTTTGAACAGCAGCTGCACGCATGGGCTGTGAGCGGCAATTATAAACATCTGTACCTTGATCTGTACAGGGTGTCGCCAGACGACAGAGATTGCCCTGCACATTTGCTTGCAAAAAAAGCAAAATTGGAATATCCTTATTTACGGATTGAAAATGCGAACGTCCTTATCCGCAGCTTAAGGACGATAAAGCAGGCCTGTGAAATAGAGGCCATGCGGGAAGCGGAGAAGATTACAAGGGACGGAATCGTTGCCATGATGAAGGCTTCCCGCCCCGGAATGTATGAATACCAGTACAAAGCGGAATTCGACTACGCGCTGGGACAGCACGGGCCGCAGGGGCCGGCCTTCCCTTCCATTATTTCTGCCGGGAAAAATAATTTCTGTATCCATTATTATCAATATAAAGGACAGGCCCGGGACGGAGATATGATATTGAATGATGTGGGCGCCTGGCACGACGGGCTGATGAATGATGTGTCACGTGGATGGCCCTGCAACGGCAGGTTTACGGAAAAACAGAAACTGCTCTATGAATGCGCGCTGAAAACCTCCAACCATATGTTTGAAATAATCCGGCCGGGGATGAAAATGGCGGACGTGGATAAAACAGCCAGGGCCTACAATGCGGAAATGCTGAAGGAAGCCGGCGTGCTGAAGCGGACGGAGGATATCGGCACCTTCATGTGGCACGGAGGCGCCCACCATGTAGGCTATGACGTACATGATGTGGTGGATTTTTCCATAGGAAGCATAGCGCCGGGCATGGTGTTCTGCGTGGATATCGGCATTTACCACGAGGAGTGGGGAATCGGCTTCCGGCTGGAGGATAACTGCCTGGTAACGGAGGAGGGCTGCGAGAATCTTTCCGTGATAACGCCGCGCACGGTGGAGGAGATAGAGGATACTATGAAAAGAGGCCTGACGGCGGGCTGTTCCGGCCGATAAGGACACGAGGCGGTTTCGGAAAAACGGGGAAGGCCGGAGGAAAATCCGGGGAAAACGGCGGCCGGTGAGAGATGAGGAGGAGTAAGATGCTTGACATACAGTTTCATATTTCCAGGAGGGAAAAGTTTCTGGAATTTTTAAAAGACGGGCAGGCAGGGATTTTTTTCGCCGGCAGCGCCAAAATGATGGCGGGGGACGAAGAATATCCCTTCAGTGTCAACCGGAACTTCTTTTATCTTACAGGCTGTGAAGAGCCGGATACCGTTTATCTGGCATACAGGCAAAAGGGGGCGGGAAAAGAAGTCCTTTTTATCCGCAGGCCTGATCCCCGTTTGGAACGCTATGAAGGTCCCCGGCCTGGGGAAGCGGAAACCGGGCAGAAATACGGGATTGCTGAGGTTTGTTTCCTGGATGAGCTTTCTGGAAGACTGGCGGAGCTGATCTCCTGCGGCGGTGTGGGCACCCTTTTGTTTGATCAGGAAGAGGGGCCGTGGCAGGACATGGCGGAGCCTGTCCGGCAGACAGCGGACCATCTGAAAAAGGACTGGCCCAGGCTGGCTGTTGAGAACGCCGCGCCCTGGTTTGCCCGGATGCGCAGGGTGAAGCAGCCGGAAGAGATAGCCGCCCACCGGATTGCCTGCAGGACGACTGTGGAGGCGGTCCGGTATATGATGGCGCATACCCGTCCGGAGATGACGGAAGGGCAGATGGAGGCCTATTTTGATTTTATCGTAAAAAGCCGGGGCTGCGGCCATGCGTTTGCCACAGTGGCCGCCACGGGAAAAAACGCCTGTATCCTGCATTATTCTGCCAACAGGGACAAGATAAAGGAAGGGGATCTGGTGCTGGTGGATCTGGGGGCAAGCTGGGAATATTACTGTGCGGATGTCTCCCGTACCTTTCCTGCCAATGGAAAATTTACGCCGAGGCAGAGGCTGCTGTATGAGATAGTGCTTGCCGGACTGACAGCGGCATTGGAAGCGGCAAAGCCGGGACAGCGCAAGGATGAACTGCAGCTGATCAGCAAAAGGGTGATGGCTGACGAACTTGTGAAGGCAGGCATTCTGTCGGCACCGGAGGAAATAGAAAAATATTATCTGCATGGCTCAGGGCATTTTATCGGTCTGTATACCCATGATGTAGGGGAGGATCCGGAAAACCTGCTGCAGAAGGATATGATGTTTACCCTGGAACCCGGGCTCTATTTCCCGGAAGAGGGCATCGGCATCAGAATCGAAGATACACTCCTGGTAACGGAGGACGGCTGCGAAGTCCTTACCGCCGATATTCCGAAAACGGTAGAGGAAATTGAAGCCTTTATGCAATCGTAAGGGGAAGGACAGCTGCGTATATTACAGGTACATAGTGAGGAGGAAACACAATGAACCAGGTAATCCTGTGGATCATGGCTGCG
Source organism: Clostridium sp. KLE 1755 (assembly GCF_000466465.2). Lineage (NCBI taxonomy): Bacteria > Bacillati > Bacillota > Clostridia > Eubacteriales > Clostridiaceae > Clostridium > Clostridium sp. KLE 1755. The sequence continues at coordinate 14,457 of NZ_KE992717.1, read as the reverse complement.
GGCGTGGTGCTCGGCGGTATTGACAGGATTTTCGGAAGCCCGAAGGGCTACGGAAAGAAATTTGAGGAAGGTTTTTTCTTTTTGGGGCCGACGGCCCTTTCCATGGCCGGTATGATCTGCCTGGCGCCTGTATTGGCGAAGACGCTTGGCAGGCTCATCATACCGGCCTTCGGCCTGCTGGGCGTTGACCCGGCTATGTTTGGCGGCCTGCTGGCAATTGATATGGGCGGCTATCAGCTGGCCTGCAGTTTGGCCCAAAATCCACTGATGGGGCAGTATGCGGGGATTGTTATCGCCGCTGTTTTTGGCTGTACCGTTGTGTTTACCATACCGGTGGGGATGGGAATTGTGGAAAAAGAGGACAAACCGCTGTTTGCGCAGGGAATCATGATCGGACTGATGGTTATGCCCGTCTCCCTTGTTGCGGGAGGCCTTGTGTGCGGCCTGTCATTGTTGGAGATTGTCCATCAGAACCTGCCTGTGCTCGTGTTTTCCCTGCTCCTTCTGCTGGGACTGAAAAAAGCGCCCGCCGCCATGATAAAGGGCTTCACCATATTTGCCTCAGGGATTCAGATTCTTATTACCCTTGGTCTGGTGATTGCGGCGGTGACCTCCCTTACGGGCCTTGTCATCATACCTGGCATGGCCCCTCTGGAGGATGCCCTGGCCGTCGTTGCCTCCATCGGCATCGTAATGCTGGGAAGCCTTCCCATGGCGGAGCTTTTGACCAGGCTTCTGAAGCAGCCGCTCCTGTGGCTGGGTAAAAAATGCGGCATGAACAGCATCAGCGTGGCAGGTTTTCTGGTAGGTATAGTCAGCGCCATACCGGCGATCACGATGCTGAAACATATGGATAAAAGAGGAAAGGTAGTCAATGTGGCCTTCCTGGTGAGCGCCGCCTCCATGCTGGCGGCCCATTTGGGCTTTACGGTGAGCGAAGCGCCGGGAATGCTGCCGGCCCTGCTCGCCGCCAAGCTGTCCGGCGCTTTTGCGGCGATTCCGGTAGCCCTTCTTTTTACAAAGGGGACAGGAGCGAAAGCGTCCGCCGGAAAAACACTGGAAAACAGCAGCACAGCAGGAGAAACAGCATAGAACTCCGCCTGTATATCATGAATAATCCTACGGCAGCCAGGATGCTTTGCAAAGAGATCCGGAAAGTGGTTTAGGGCAAAATCCGAAGAAAAACCGCAAAGGGGATTCGGAGGATGGATGTGTGCGGCATGCTGCCAAAAAACTGCGACACTGCGACATTTTGTAACTGAAATAGTCATCTTCCTGTCTAATAAATTATAGCGCACAACGGTATAATTACAGACATACAGAGGGAGAGGGGTTCGGAGGGGAAAAGGGCTTTTCCGAAACAGATACCTCTGAAAAACAAGGAGGAAAATCCTCTGCTCGTCAGAGGGCAAATTTCTAAAGAAATTGCATTTTGCTCCGCAAAACAAGGAGGAGGATTAATTATGTCAGAAAATTTTCAGCCCACATTTGAGTCGTTGAGGGCGCATGAATGTCCGAAATGGTTTCAGGATGCCAAATTCGGTATCTGGAGTCATTGGGGGCCGCAGAGCGTGCCGATGTGCGGTGACTGGTATGCAAGAAACATGTATATCCAGGGGAGCCCGCAGTATAATTATCATGTCAGACATTACGGACATCCGTCCAAATTCGGATACAAGGATATCTGTAAACTCTGGAAAGCGGAGAACTTTGATCCGGAGGGCCTGATGGAGCTGTATCATCGGGCGGGCGCCAGGTATTTTGTGGCCCAGGCCATGCACCATGATAATTTTTTCAATTATGAATCACAGGTTAATCGCTTTAACTCCGTCAATATCGGGCCGGGAAAGGATATCTGCTCCCTGTGGAAGGCGGCGGCTGATAAATATCAGATGCCCTTCGGACTGACGGAGCATCTGGGGGCTTCCTTTTCCTGGTGGTATGTAAATAAATGCTCTGACAGCTACGGCCCTTATAAAGGAGTTCCTTATGACGGTAACGATCCGGAGTATCAGGATTTTTACCATGCAAACCAGGAACATATCCAGCCCGGGAATACCGGAGAAATGGCCCAGTGGCTGACCGGGAACCGGAAATTCCAGAAATATTGGCTGGATACCATGAAAGAACTGGTGGATAAATTCCATCCCGCGCTTCTTTACTCGGACAGCGGCCTGCCTTTCGAAGAAGAGGGCTATGCTCCGGGACTGGAAGCAGTGGCTTATCTGTATAATGACTCCATTGCAAGGAATGGTGAAAACCAGGCAATATACACCCAGAAAAACAGAACGCCCGACGTATACCGTGTGGGAACGTTGGATATTGAGAAGAGCCAGCTGCCCGGCGTACAGCCTTACCCGTGGCAGACGGATACCTGTATCGGAAACTGGTTCTATGATGCAAAACAGGTCTATAAAAGGCCTGCGCAGATTATTGAAATGCTTGTGGATATCATTTCAAAGAACGGCGTTATGCTTTTGAATATTCTCCAGCGTCCGGACGGAACCATCGATGAGGAGGCGCGTTTCCTTCTGGAGGAGCTGGCAAAATGGTTCGCAGTATGTGCAGAGGGTGTGTATGGAACAAGACCTTTCCGCGTATTTGGCGAAGGAGACACCCGCGTGGTGATTGACGGTTTCCGTGAGGAAAGAGCGGAGTGGAATTCTTCAGATTTCCGTTTTACCAGGAAGGACGATACGGTGTATGCCTTCATGATGCAGGCGCCGGATAACAGGGCGGCGGTCATCAAATCCTTATGCCCGGAGGAAAAAGTTGAGAGCGTACGGCTGCTGGGAGCCGGAGAAGTGGAGTTTGTGCAGAGCTTCGGCGTGCTGACCGTAAAGCTTCCGGAGAAGCTGCCTACGGAATATACGAACTGCCTGGCTTTGAAGCTGGCCGGGAAATAAGTGGCAGAAAAGCGCGGGAATACATAATGGTATAAAAGCTGGGCAGAACCGGGGAATCTCGGTTCTGCCCTGAAATTTTTTGAAGAAAGAAAAAATAATATGTTTGCGGAGCAACATTCAGTGCTCTCTGGGAGTGCATCCATAAACACGTTTATAAGCTCTTCGGAAGGTTTGCGGGGAATTATAGCCAACGGTTTCGGCTGTTTTGGAAACGGTATAATCTCCGCTATCCATCAATTCTTTTGCCTTCTGCATCCGCAATTCTTCCACATATTTGGAAAAATTCTGCTCAAAAGCCTGTTTAAACAGACGGGAGAGATAGACTTCGGAAATACCGAAACAATCTGCAACGGATGACAGAGAAAGCTGAGGGTCGGCATAATTTTCCTCAATGTGCATACGGATTCTCTGGTTGATATCATAAGTTTCTTGCTGACGGATATTTTTTACATAATTTTTTTCATCATACCACTGAATGATCCTGCCGAAGGATTCGCATTCATTTTCAATTGAAGTTCTGACATGTTTAAAGCCGGAAGGAAGTTTGGCAATGTCATTTACAACCTCCCCATGAAAAGAAATGCTGATGCCGCTTTGTCCTTCCACCTTTTCCTTGATAAGGAAAAGCTTTTGTTCGCATTCTTTTTTTGCCTCCTGTTTTTCGTGTATGTCAGAGGTCAGCAGGATACCAATCCGTTCAAAGTCAAGATCATATATATGGGTAGTGAAGAAGGATTTTCCAATAATATCCTTAAGAAAAATTTTCTGCGCAGCTATATTTTCCAGCTGGCTCTCCATGTTTAAATCATTCAGTGAAACAATGATAATTAAGTAAAGGGACGACCGGGGATCAATTTGCAGTTTATTCAGATTATCGGTTATTTCTTCCCGTGTACGGTAGCCGCCGGTTACAAGCGTATGGAAAATGGATGTTTTCAGCGCGGGGATCTGCTTTTCAAGTTCAATCTGCATCTGTTCATTCTTTTTTATCAATGTTTCAATGGCTTCATCGAATTCGTGATAGGAGATGGTTCCGTTGCCGGAACAGAGTATATTCCCTATTTTTGTCAGAGGGGCGGAAAGCCTTGTTGTAAAGTAATAAATGAGTACAGCGCCGATTCCCAAAGCAAAACACAGCATAGTTAAAAAATACATCCAGTTGTCGTGGACGGGGCCGACAGCCAGATCCTTGGGAATTGCAGATACATAAATCCAGCCATTTTTATCCTTATAATAGGTAAGGAAAAGCTGGCGGCCCGCAATATTTCTGGTAAGAAAGCCGCTTCCCCCAACCAGCTCTTCTGATGAAAGGTAAATATCAGGATTCCCTGTGGGATTATCTTCGCACAGAAGATTGCCGTTTTCATCCTGAATATATACAAAGCCGTCCTGGCGGTATTCAAGACGATCAAAATATTGAAAAAGTTTATTCTGATCCAACATGATAAAGACGCTGCCGGTGCTGTAGCTCCCAGAATTCATGGGAATATCACTGCTGGAGAGAAGCACTTTGGCAGAACTCCCGCCATACCTGATTTCAAGTGACTGAAAACGGGAATTCCAGTTGTGCTGTTTCATGAGCAGATTTTCATGCCATTCATCAAAGGACATATCCTTTATAGAAAATAAATAATCATAATATCTGTTCAAATTGATTACAATGCTGGAAGAATCCAGCAGCATATCGTTTTTCTTTGAAAAGATTTGAATGCCTTCAATCGTATCATTGGCGGCAGCAAGGGAACAAATATCCTTTTGAAGAAGAAGAACCTCATTGGTATTTTTACCGTCTTCATTTAATGAATAAAAATTAAAAAACTTATTGACGGAAGAACTTTCATTAAGGTAGTTAATAATGCTTTCCACAGAAGCCAGCATACTTTCCACCATTCTTGCGCTGTTTTCCAGGATGGACAGATTTTTATTATAAATTTCCTGTTTATATAAGGTTTGATTTCGGAAATAAGCTCCGAAAAGGAGCATGACAGGTATAACCAGTATCGGAAGTGCGCTGAGCAGAAAACGCATATAGATTTCTTTGTTTTTACTTTTTTGCAATATTGATTTCCTCCCCCTATCAGAAATTTTTGCTTATTAGAAGTATAAATTATTTGATAGAACAATTCAATCCCCGAAAGCGGGAATCCAGCTGATAAATGTGCAAAAAATATAGAATAAGAAATAAATAGAACAAATATTAAACAATATATACAAAAAAGCTTCTTACAGCATTCTATGGAAACTTCATCTGAGATAATACAAAATTCGTATCAGCCATGACCAGCTGACTATTCAAAAAACTCATGGCAATGCGCAGCGATTAAAACTGCTTAAGCTTTTGAAATTGCAAGATGAAAATAAGAACAAAATATAATTTTATAAAAAGAAAAAATAGTGCAATAGTTAGGCTTTATTTTGATTATGAGTATAAAAAAAGGATGTATATATAAAAAAGTGTGCAGAAAAAAATGAAATGGGTAAATAAATAAACAGAATGCACAAAAACGCTTCTTGATAAAAAGATAGTTCGATATTATGATGAACTCATCGAAAGGAGGCAAAATATGGGAAATACAATAAGACGATTGCAGAAAAGAAATAGCCCGTATAAAACAAAGTTTTTGAAAAAAGGAATGATACAATTATATTTCCTGGCATTAGTACCACTGATATTTGTCATTATATTCAACTACCTTCCTATGGGTGGGCTGCTGATGGCTTTTAAGGATTACAGTATCCGAAAAGGGGTGCTGCGCAGTCCGTGGGCAGGGCTGAAATATTTCAGACAACTGTTCAGTACTCCGATTTTTCCTCAAATCCTGAAAAATACGATTGTGCTGAGCCTGGAATCATTAATTATTGGATTTCCGGTTCCTATTATCTTAGCTCTTGCATTCAATGAATTGGGAAATGAAAAAGTAAAAAAGACATTGCAGACCTTTACCTTTGCACCCTACTTTATATCAACAGTGGTGGTAGTAAGTATCATGACACAGGTTTTTTCTTTCAGATACGGGGTAGTAAATTCTTTCCTTCATTTATTTGGTCTGGAATCCATTGATTTTATGGGAAGCAAAGCTTTTTTCCGCCCGGCCTATATTTTTTCCGGTATTTGGCAGAGCGCAGGATTTAATTCCGTATTATACATAGCGGCACTGTCCGCGGTGGATACTTCACTTTACGAAGCGGCAGCCATGGACGGTGCAAACAGATGGCAGAAGGTGCTGAATATAGATTTACCGTGTATTATGCCGACAATCATTATCACATTAATATTGAATACCGGAAATATACTGAGCATCGGATTTGAAAAGGTATTTTTAATGCAGAATCCTGTGAATTATGCTGCTTCGGAGATTATATCCACTTATGTATATAAAGTGGGGATAGAACAGGCGCAGTTCAGCTTTTCTACGGCTGTCGGATTGTTTAATTCGGTAATTAATTGTGTCGTGCTTCTGCTGGTGAATGGGTTTGCGCGTAAAGTAAGCGATACGAGCCTGTTTTAGGAGGGAAGAATCAATGAATAATAAAAATATTATGAAGAAAAGTCCCGCTGACAGGATATTTCTTGCTGCTGTATATCTGTTTCTGGCTTTGTTTGTATTGGTAGTTATTTATCCGCTGGTCTATGTCGTCAGTTGTTCTTTTTCGTCGCCGCAGGATCTTGTGGCAGGCCGGGTATTTCTGTGGCCGGTGAATCCCGGGCTGCAGGGTTACAAGGCAGTCCTGGGAGATGAAAGAGTGTGGAGCGGATATGGAAATACAATACTTTATACTGTTTTGGGAACTTTGATCGGCACTTCGGTTACTTTTATAGGTGCTTTTGTATTATCCCGGAAGGAATTTCCATTAAGAGGAGCGCTTACGACTGTTTTTGCCATAACCATGTTTTTCGGCGGGGGAACCATACCTACCTACCTTCTGCTGAAGCAGCTGCATATGCTCAATACAGTATGGTCTATTGTCCTGCCCGGAGCATTTAACGTGTGGCTGGCTGTTGTGGGAAGAACTTTTATCCAGTCGTCCATACCGGAAGAACTGTTTGAAGCTACAAGTCTGGACGGAGGAGATTATATGCAGTATCTTACGAAAGTTGTGCTGCCGTTGGCCAAACCTATTCTGGCCGTTCTTGCACTTAATTTTGCGCTGTCTCATTGGAATTCCTATTACAGCGCTCTGCTGTATTTAAATGAAAGTGATAAATTTCCTTTGCAGCTGGTACTGAGAAATATTCTTTTGAATAATCAGGTTGATATAACCCAGATGAATACGGATGCTTTGGATATGATGAATAAACAATATCTGTCGGAGCTATTGAAATATTCGCTGATAATTATTTCCAGTGTGCCGCTGATGGTTACCTATCCATTTTTACAGAAGTATTTTATCAAAGGCGCAATGGTTGGTTCCGTGAAAGGATGAAATCAAAAGCGAAAGCTTGATTTAATAAAATTTAAGGAGGAACAATTATGGGTTGGAAAAAAGTTATGTCATTGGCATTGAGTGCGGCAATGGTGTTTTCACTTGCGGCATGCAGCGCTGACACGGTAAGTCAGGGGGAAAAAGCGGAAACAGCCGGCGAGAGTGCGGCGGCAGAAAAAACGTATGATGGGATTTTTGATGAAAACGGGATTTCAAAACCGGGCGAATTTCCTATCAGCAAGGAACCTGTAACGCTACGTGTTTTTGTAGGCCAGGAGCCTGGTGTTGTGGATATTACAAAGCATTCTATTTTTAAAGAGATCTCAGAAAAAACAAATATTAATTTTGATTTTATTGTTGCGCCGCAGGAGGGGGCGAAGGATAAATTGAACATGCTGCTTGCCAGCGGTGATTATCCGGAAATTATTATCGGAAGTTTTTTCACAAATGCGGATTTGGTAAAGTATGGAACAGGTGAGAATATTTTGATTCCGCTGAATGATCTGATTGAGGAGAATTGCGTAAATCTGAAAGCCAGGTGGGAAGAGAATCCTCAGTTTAAGGATATGATGACAACACCGGATGGAAATATCTATGGGATTCCAAGCCTGGATTCCGGCGGCCTTGGACATGGGGCTGTAAATTATAAGGTGTGGATGAATAACAAATGGCTGGAGAATGTAGGAATGGAAGTGCCGGAAACAACGGAAGAGTTCCGTGCAGTATTGGAAGCCTTTAAGGAACAGGATGCGAATGGAAACGGAGATCCGAATGATGAGATTCCTTTTTCAGGGGCCATTGGCACATGGGCTGCAGAAGTATATCCCTATTTGCTGAATGCATTTGATTATTTTGACCCTTCCAACGGATATCTTAAACTGAAAAATGGTGAGATAACAGGGACGGCAGGAACGGACGGAATTAAAGAAGGCTTGAAATATATTGCGGGCCTGTATGCGGATGGACTTATTGATCCGGCGGCGTTGACACAGGATGAATCGCAGTTGTCAGCAATCGGTACGAAAGAAGAAGTTATCTGTGGTACGGCGGCATGCGGGCATATCGGAATGTTTGTGGATATCAGTGATATAGAACGTTCCAGAGAGTATGACAATTTACTTCCGCTGGAAGGACCTGACGGATATCGGGGTATTCCTGTACAGACAGAAGCGGTAGTACAGGGGGCTGCATTCGTTATAACGGATAAATGCAAGCATCCGGAAGCTGCCATAAAATTTGCGGACATGTTCTGCGGTGATGACTGGGTAATCCGTTCTCAGGTAGGGATCAAAGGACAACAGTGGGATGATGCCGATGAGGGAACTTTCGGCATGGATGGGGTTACGCCTGCTATCCGCAAATATCTTGGAATGAAAACGCAGAATGCCACAGCGGCAGAAGATATCAAATGGCACTGGACAATGCGTTTGATAGAGCCTAACTGGAAAAAGACCTTTCAGGTAACGGGAGATATTGCAGATCCTTCAAACTATGAAGCAAGACTTCAGCAGTGTACGGATAAATTGGTGCCTTATGCGGCGGATGCGGACTATATTCCTCCCTTCTTCCTGAGTGTAGAGGATGCAACTCAGATAGCTAGCATGAAGACCGCCATTGATGATTACGTAAAAGCTTCCTTTATAGAGTTTATTACAGGAGCAAAGGATGTAGATAAGGATTGGGACAGCTATCTGGCAGGCTTGGATAAATTGCAATATAAAGAGTATATTGCATTGAATCAGAAGGCATATGATGAGGCCTATAAGTAAACAGGATAAGGAATAAGCTGTGGTCGATAAAGCGGGCGCCGGTGTGGAAATTCGGCCGGCGCCTGCTTTGGGACAGCAAAAAAATAACAGGATGCAGGCTGAAATGGGCCGCATTCCGATGGAGGTTGGCAATGACTTGGTCAATAGTAAAAAACAGCCAAAAAGGCTGTAATCAGGCACATTTATTTCAGGAGTTCACACAGGAGGAATGGGAAGCATACCCTTTTGCAGGAGAAGAAAAACTAAAGTGGTTCAAGGATGCTAAACTGGGACTGTTTTTCCATGTGGGTATTTCTTCAGTAGGCGGAGTGGATATCGGATGGTCCCGCCATACACATAAGCTGCCGGATCCGGGAGAGGGGTTTGTGCCTGATGAGGAATATGACAGCTGGGCAAAACAATTGAAAATGGAAGAATTTAACGCAGAGGAATGGATAGATCTGGCTGTTCGAGGCGGATTCCGATACGTGGTAATCATTACAAAACACCACGATGGTTTCCATATGTGGGATACACAGTATTCCGAATATAAGATAACAAATGCACCCATGGGAAGGGACTATCTGAAAGAATTAATTGATGCGTGTCATGCAAAAAATATGCCGGTAGGACTTTACTATTCACAGCGTGACTGGCATCATGAGGACTATGAGCCGGTGGATACTCAGGCAGCAGAACGCTGCGATGAAATCCCTTTTTTCAAAATGAAAGAGGGAAAAGCTTGGCGATATGGAGCCAGGCATCCGGAATATATAAAATATCTGCATAATACAGTGTTGGAACTGATGAACAAATACGGTAAGATTGATATATTATGGTGGGATGCCTGCTGGTTTGGTGGGATGTTCCTGGAACCTATGTGGGATGCGCTGAAGCTGGAACGAAAGGTGCGGGACTGTCAGCCTCACATTATCATCAATAACAGAACGAGTCTGCCGGGGGATTTTGATACGCCGGAAGGTCGGGTAGGATTTGTTCAGCGAAACAGGGCATGGGAAACCTGTATGCCGATGGGAAAGGAGTGGGCATGGACGGGTACGGGGCTGAAGCCCTGGAAAGAGATAATGCAGCAGTTTATTTCCTCCGTATGCGGAGACGGAAATTATCTGCTGAGTATTGGTTCAATGCCGAACGGAAAAATTGCGCCGGAAGAGACAGATTATATACGGCGTATGGGGGATTGGCTGAAGGTGTACGGCGATTCAGTCTACGGAACCAGAAGCGGCCCGTGGAATCCAGGATACTATGGAGGAAGTACATATAAGAACAATACAGTATACCTGCATATATTAAATTGCCCTGCCCAGGAAGAACTTGCGTTCCCTCTGGAGGGGATGGAAATAAAGGAGATTGCATGCGTTACAGGGCAGCAGCCGGATATGGTACAGGACGGTGAAAATCTGATCTTAAAAAATATATGTTTGGAAGAAGACTGTGTGGATATGATTATTCGCATAGAAATGAAACAAAAAATCGCGGTATCCCAAGAAGGGCTGGAGGTCTGGGAAGAAATCGACGAATTCCGGAAGGAGAGCTCAATCTATGGAGAAATTCTGGACAAAGCAGAGAATGCGGCGTTTTTTGATCTGGAAAAGGAACGAAAGGTTACGGCGCTGAGAATATTCACCAAGGAAGGAACGCTGCAGGCAGAGATATCGTCTGACGGCAGGGATTGGGAATGTGTTTATGACGATAGCGTAAAAAACGGCTGGCTGAATCTGGAAATAAAGGGTTACGAAGCGGGCGCTACGAAAATAGGCAGGCAGGTCAGGTTTGTGCGGATAAATGCAAAGGAAGAAGTCGTAAAAAATGTAATACTATATGGCTTTTAGGGGGATGCCCATGATACTGAAGGCATTTTATAATCCGCCTCAGAAATACGGTGAGGTTTCTTTTTTCTGGTGGCATGGGGATAAAATTACGAAAGAAAAGCTTCATTGGATTCTGGAACAGCTGAAAGAGAAAGGAATCGCCGGGCTGCAGCTGAATTACTGCCATTCAGATAAGGGCGGACAGCAATATGGGCTGACTATGGATTCCGATCCCAGGCCGTTTTCTGATGAATGGTGGGAGCTGCTTGGATGGCTGCTGGAGGAATGTAAAAAATATGATATGTCCATCAGCCTGAGCGATTATACTCTGGGAGCGCCGGGGCAGGGAAGCTACATGGATGCTGTGCTGGATAAACATCCTGAATTTATCGGCCAAAAGCTGGAATGGAAGGATGGTGCGGTACATATTGTAAAGGTTCCGTTTTCAGCAAATCCCATGGCGAAAGGAATTGGAAAAGCGGTAGCGGATGAGTTTTACGGAGCCTTCGAGAGACATTTCCCGGGAGAATGCGGAAAACATATCAATTATTTCTTTTCTGACGAATTAAATTTTAATATCAGGGGAAATCTGTGGTCGGATGATTTTAAAGAGGAATTTCTGAAAAGAAAGGGTTATGATATTACAGAAAAGTGGGAAGCTCTTTTTAGAGATACCGGGGAAGAAACTCCGAAAATCCGTCTGGATTATTATGATGTTATCGTGCAGCTGAGCGAAGAGGAATATTTCAGGCCTGTTTATGAGTGGCATGAAAGCAGGGAGATGACCTTCGGGTGTGATCATGGTGGACGGGGACAGGATGTTACGGAGTTCGGAGACTATTTCAGGACAATGAAATGGAATCAGGGACCGGGAAATGATCAGCCGCACCTGGCATCCAATATTATTAAAAGCAAGGTTTCCAGTTCCATTGCGCATCTGTATCAACGGCCGAGAGTATGGCTGGAGGGGTTTTATTCCAGCGGGTGGCAGACCTCCGGCGCAGATGTGGCAGATGCCGTGTTCCGGAATTTTGGATTGGGACATAACCTGCTTTCGCTGCATGGTCTTTATTATTCAACACATGGAAGCATGTGGGAATGGGCGCCGCCCTGTAATCATTACCATATGCCTTACTGGTCCCAGATGGGAACTCTGCTGGAGTGTACCAGGCGTCTGAGCTATGTGCTTTCCCAGGGTGTCCACAGATGTGATGCGGCTGTGATTTATCCTGTTGCCGCCGTGGAGGCTGATGAAGAACAGGGAAAGCAGGCGGTCGCAGCAGCTTTCGAAATGGGACGTACACTTTACCGCGGAGGAATAGATTTTGATTTTATAGACTTTGAAAGTGTTGAGCGGGCAGAGACTAAAAATGGAAAGCTGTGCGTCGCCGGTGAAGAATACAGGTATCTCGTGCTCCCTGATATGGCAAATGTAAGATTTGGAATGCTGCAGGCGCTGGCTGAGTTTGCAGAAGGCGGGGGCCAGGTGCTTATCCTGGGGAGATTGCCGGAAGGAAGCGATCACGCAGGCCGGAAGGATGAAGAACTCAACCGCCTGTGCAGCATTCTTGAAAAAGAAGGAAAGCGCTTTTTGCAAACGCAGGAGGCACTGGAGTATATAAAGAGACAGGGAAATCCTGACTTTTCCGCGGAAAATGCAGATATGTTTTTCCACCACAGAATCATAGAAGGCAGAGATTTATATTATTTGTATGGAATTAAAAAAGGGACAGTATGCCGCTTCCGGACGGAGGGGATCCCTGTTTTTATGAATCCCTGGTCAGGAGAAAGGCGGAGGGCGGAATTCTGCGATTATAATACGGAGGATGGCTTTACCATAATGAAACTGCCTTTTACGGAAAAGGAACCAGTAATTCTTGCTTTTGAAGCAGATGCAGAGGAGACTCTGCGGCTTCCGGTGTACCGCGATGGCAAGGCAGATGTTTTAGATATCAGCGGAGAGTGGGAAAGCGAGATACTTCCTACCATGGATAACCGTTTCGGAGATTACAGACTGCCCGCAGCGGAAGAATTTATCGGCCCTGAGGCAAGAGAGGCCGCCTTTCATATGGAAGAAGAGATTGAAAGGGAAAGCAAAGATAAAACATCCTGGTCCTCGGAGTGGCTTACTTACGGAGAGTACTATTGGGTGAGTTATGGTAATACGGAAAAAGAAGAAGCTTTTATCCAAATGGAAACTCCCTCTGAATATTTTATTCCTGGTGTTGTATCCTTGAAATATGGGGTCAGAGGTGATGCCGGCTATCAGGGAAGCTACCATGGACTGAAAGGAAAGCTGTCCGATGCCTTTATAACGCTGGGAGAGAAAAGACTGCTTAAGGCAGGGTCGGATAGTATTTATGAAGGAACGGGAACCTGCTATGTGTTTATGATTTTTTATGCAAAGGAGGATATGACAGCGGACATGGAAACCGGTGAAATGCGGCCTGACGGGGTATGGGTAAATCATGTCAGGATATCGGGAGACAAGGTCCGGCTAAAGGCAGGGAATAATTTTGTATTACTTAAATACCCTGGAAGCGGCAGAACATATTTTGTCCTTCTTAAGGAGCATGCATTTATACAGCGGCAGCCTCTTGTTACAAAATGGTATCAGAATACTGATTTGGTTCCTTTTGATCCTCATCCGGATTGGGCTGGAAAAACAGGCTGGTATTGTATCACGGCGCCTGCCGGGACCCGGGGGATCCGATTGGTTACGGTTGGTGAGACAAAGCTCTTTGCCGGGAAGGAAGAGGTGCTAAAAAAAGATGGGATTTATTGGCTGGCAAGGCCTTTGGAAAGGGCGGCCAAGATTAGGTTTCAGATTTGCCAGGAGAGAGGGTATTATGGCTGTAATGCAGTTCTTGAACCGGTAAAATTCGTATTGGGAAAAGGTAAAATGCAGCTTCCTCTGCATTGGGAAAAAGAGGGCCTGAAGTTCTACTCCGGAGGTATCCGGCTGTCAAGAACGTTTGAACTTCATAAAGGAAGAAAAATACGGCTGCAGATTCATGAGTCCGGCTGTGCGGTACAGGTGAGCGTGAATGGGAGAAAAACGCACAGTCTGGTTGCGGAACCCTATGAATGTGATTTGACGGAGTATATAACAGAAGGAGAGAACAAAATCGAACTTATTTATTATAATACGATGCATAATCATATGCTGACGATTCCTACGAATTATAATTTTGAGCACAGCCCTGACTGGAGGGCGGAAGAATAGTATTTAGGGGATGCGAATAAGATTGTCTGAATTAAAAGGCAGCGTGATCCGAACATGGGTCACACTGCCTTTTGAAGTTTTAATGGGAAGTGATTTTGACGGTTTATGGAAAATAATTATGTACTCTGCCGTTAGATACGGAGTATCAGTCCCAAAGGCGCCGTACCTTTTCACGGGCCTCCTGTTCGCTGATATTAAACCGAAGTTTCAGTTTTTCGACAGTCTGCTCAAAGCTCAGACCTAAATCTTTACAGGTTTCTATAATTCCCTCTTCTTTTCCGTTCTTATATTCGCTTGCACGGATTTTTCTCATTTCCTCT
>NZ_KE992716.1:29228-50524 GCF_000466465.2 Clostridium sp. KLE 1755 | reverse complement strand
GATGACGCTCTTTACATTTTTTATGATATTTCCGCTGGCCTCCACCAGAAGCCGATCCGGCCTTTCCCCCAGCGTCTGCGCCGCCAGCGCCGCCGCATAGGCAATGGCAATCGGCTCCGTACACCCGAAGGCGGGCACCAGCTCCTGCTCCAGAATCCGGAGATATTCCCGGTATATGCTGCTGTTATGTTCCATGTTCGCTCCCATCTGTTTGTGCCTGTTCACATGCGCCCTGCCCATGATATATAAACCGCATGTGTAACTGTTCAGTACCCCTCACGGTTACCCGCAGATTTCATCTATTTTTTTGAGTTCCTCCGCCGTGAAAGAGGTTCTGTGGATAATTTCAATATTTTCCGTAATCTGGGCGGGCCTGGATGCGCCTATCAGCACACTTGTCACCTCTCCGTCCCTCAGGATCCAGGACAGCGCCATCTGCGCCAGGCTCTGCCCCCTGTTTTGTGCGATTTCATTCAGGGCGCTTATCTGATCCAGACGTTCCTGCGTCAACGCGGATTCCTTCAGGAAACGGCCGTCCCTCTTAATCCTGCTGTCCTCCGGAATCCCGTGAAGGTATTTATCCGTGAGAAGTCCCTGCGCCAGCGGACTGAAAGCGATTATACCGCAGCCGTTGGCCGCTGCAAAGGATTTCAGGCCGTCCTCTTCTATACTGCGGTCAAATATGGAATATCTGCTCTGGTTGATGATAAAAGGACACTTAAGGTCAGACAGAATCTTCATTGCCTTTTCCGTATATTCCCTGGAATAATTGGAAATTCCCGCATACAGAGCCTTCCCGCTCTTCACGATCTGATCCAAAGCCATCATCGTTTCCTCCAGCGGCGTCTCCGGATCCATACGGTGGTGGTAGAAAATATCCACATAATCCACCTTCATCCGCTTCAGGCTTTCATCCAGGCTGGAAATCAAATATTTCCGGCTGCCGCCGTCCCCATAAGGCCCCGGCCACATATCATAGCCCGCCTTGGTGCTGATCACCATCTGGTTGCGGTAAGGGCGCATTTCACTTTCCATGATCCTTCCGAAATTCTCCTCCGCGCTTCCGTAAACAGGCCCATAATTATTCGCCAGATCAAAATGGGTAATCCCGTTATCGAAAGCCGTGAAAACCAGCTGCTTCATATTGTCATAATTGTCCTTGCTTCCGAAATTGTGCCACAGCCCCAGAGAAACCGCAGGCAGCTTCAGCCCGCTGTTTCCGCAGCGGAAATAATTCATATGTTCATAACGATCTTCTTTTGCCAAATACATTTTTTACCTCCTCTATACCGCAGGTCTGCCCGCGGTACTGCAACAACCATCCGTTTAAAAGTTCCATTCAGGCCTCACCTCTGCCCGCGCCCTAAAGCGTTTTTTTCCACATTCCTATATGCTTCTGGCCTCTTCCAGCACCCAGCGGACATGTTCTACGGGCAGATCCCCTGGAATGGTGCAGTCTGCGCCCAGCAGAAAGCCTTTTTTCCCGCAGGTTTCGATCAGTTCCCTTACCGCCTTCCTGATCTCTTCCTCATTTCCTGAGTACAGCACGCCCTCCTTCCGGTTATCCAAACCACCCAGGGCAGGCTTCCCGCCGAAAAATTCTCTT
Organism: Clostridium sp. KLE 1755; assembly: GCF_000466465.2. NCBI lineage: Bacteria > Bacillati > Bacillota > Clostridia > Eubacteriales > Clostridiaceae > Clostridium > Clostridium sp. KLE 1755. The sequence continues at coordinate 48,918 of NZ_KE992716.1, read as the reverse complement.
CCCGAGGGAATATCCATCTCCTCCACATACACCGCCCAGTTAATGGCTGCGGCTTCATAGTCCTGCCATACCTCCACACGGTTCTTATCCCCGCCCCAGCCGCAGCAGTGCAGAATATTATGACTGCTCAGGCCATTGGCATAATCCAGGACCTCCTTGTCAAAGGGGGTAACCAGGCTGCGGTATTCCTCCGCAGTAAACCGGAAGGTTTCCGCATTCTGCACACAGTAATAAATACCATCGCAGCCAGCTTCCTCGATCAGCCCCTTCACCAGCGCCTTCGCATCCTCCGCAATTACACCGCAGGCATACTTCACCGCTTCCGGGTCCGCCTTGATGCAGTCCATCATTGTTTCCCAGCTCGTCTGAAGACGGAAAAAGGAAAGAGGACAAAATACATTATAAAATACACAGCACTCCCCGTCCACCGCTTTTACAATGGCGCGCGCCCGCTCAACCTGCTCCCTGATGAACTTATGCCCGCTTCCCAAAGGCTTCATATCATAAAGCTGCGACACATTCTCCATTTTTTCCAGTGTTTCATTGGGGTATCCAAAATAACCGTCGCACATGATTTTGATAAAATCCTGGTCCGTATCCCTGTACCACTTAAGATGCGCATCCACACATGCCTGCCCCAACGCCTGCTCCTGCGGAAAATGAAACCAGAATGCGCCGGGAACGTGATCCGCCTCCCTGTTTTCCAATGCTGCCAGTACTCTTTCTTTCTTGTTCATTATAATTACCCTGCCTTTTCTTATTTTAAACTGACTGTCCAGTTCCTACACAGTTACCTTTCTCCAATGCCCGCTTTCAGCTCGCATAACAGCCCGTTCAGGCTTTCTCTCCATTAAAATCACATTCATTCAAAGCCAGCATGGCCATAGTATAAATTTTCGCCGCTGAAATCAGTTTTTCCAGATCCAGCCCTTCGTCCGGTTCATGGGCGCCGCCGTGTCCCTTCCTGAACAGAACGCCTGCCATATCCCCCTCCCGCTCAGGCATGGATCCGATGCCATAGCCAAACGCATTGGGCAGCTTCCTGGCATACGTGCCGCCTCCCATCACATAAGGTTCAGCTGTGCATCCTGTAATTTCGTTAAATAAATCCGTCAGAAGGCCAACCTCTTTTCTGTCCTTCGGGAAATAATTCGGCGCAGAATTCCTGATAAGCTCCCATTTATAACCTCCCCGGCCGCAGTACTCCTCCAGCCCGGCCTCCAGCTTTCCCGCATCCGCCGTAATGGAATAACGGATATTAAACTGCAGCTGCGCCTGATGCCCCTGAAGCCTCAGCACAGTCCCCGCGCAGGTCAGACGCCCGGAAACCTCATCTGAATAAGAGATTCCAATATTCTCCCCATAATAATCCGACGTGGCATCGGCAATAAACTGAAGCAGCTTCCGATCCCCGTCCTCCAGAAGCTTGGCTCCACACATCGCGGCCGCCAGTTCATGGACAGCATTTACACTGCCTTCAGGGAAAGCGCTGTGTCTGCTGGTTCCATACGCAGTCACCCTGATTTTCCCATCCCGGGCCTCCGCCTTCACACATTCCGGAAGCGATGCCTGCAAAGCAGCCAGCTGTCCTTCCGAAACTTCTGTCCTTTTACCAACCACCAGAACCGCCCTGTCAGGGATAATATTGCCTGCGCTTCCGCCATACAGCTCCAGCACCTCATCACTGAAGTCCCTGCCGGAAACTGCAGTCCCTTCCAATATCCCCTTTTCCCCATAACAAACCGGAAATCCACAGTCCGCGATCATAGACAACGCCGGAAGCGGATATTTGGACGTGTAATACTCCAGATCCGACATCCCCCTTTCCTCATCGCACCCTGCAAAAAGACAAAGCTCATGTGCAGCCGGAAGCCCCAGCTCCCTGATACAACGCATCACATAAAGCATGGCCACTGCCGGCCCCTTATTATCCTGCGCTCCTCTGCCGATAAGATACCCATCCTTCACCACCGGCTCAAACGGCTCATAATCCCAGCCCTCCCCCAGCGGCACCACATCCAGATGATTCCACAGGCCAATCGTATTGCTCCAGTCCTGATTCTCCACACCGATGCTTCCCACATAATACTCCCGGTTCTCCGTATGGAACCCATATTTCCTTCCCATGGCAAGCATCTCATCCAGCGCATCCCTGCACCCCTGCCCAAACGGCCCCTGCTCCGCCTCCGGATCCGAAATACTGGGAATCCGCACCAGCCTCTTAATATCCTCCGTCATCTCCTCCCGATGCCCGTCAAACCACTGGCTGACCTTCTCATAAATTTCACCATCATACATTTTTCCCATATAAGCTCCTATCCAGGCCCCTCCGCCAGTCAATACCGACTGCCTTCATACCAAAGACCTTATGTTATTATTATAGATACCAAACAACTTTTCTTCTATAACCAATTCCTTCAAAAACTATGCAGTTTCAATCATTTTGGCCGGCCTGCCGCATCCGCCCCGTTTCCGTCTGCCCTTGGTCCGATGGGGGCTGGGCCTGTATTCCTTCCCCGGGGCCGGGGCGGGGTATGTTCTGTTCTGTTTGAGAAAACGGCGATGTTTCTTACCGCTCCGGGAAGTCAGAATTCTGACGTCCTTAGAGGCTTGTCTGACGAACGAAGACAATTTTAGCCGCAAATCACAAACTCACTCCTGCCAAAAAAGTTACATGCGGCTAAAATCACTGAGGAGGAGTTCAGCCTCGCTGGCAGAATTCTGACTTCCCGGAACGGTTAGAAACACCCCGTTTTTGAAACAGAACAGAACATACCCCGCCCCGGCCCCGGGGAAGGAATACAGGCCCAGCCCTCCTCGGACCAAGGGCGGACGGAAACGGGGCGGATGCGGCAGGCCCTCTCTACCTCATGAAGAAAAACAGCCGGACTGCTGAACAATCCGGCTGTATCCGCCACCAAAAGGAGCCTACCGGCTTCCCTTATCATATATTTCACCCAAAGCGCGGGGCGCCCTGTTGTGCTTGGAAAAGAATACAAGCAGCAGAAGCGTCAGCACATAGGGGAGAATCATTACCAGATCCTGATAGCTGCTGGGCATTTCCAGCATCTGCACGATGCGGTAGCCGCCGGAACGGGCAAACCCGAACAGCAGGCAGGCTCCCAGTGTGGGGAGGATTCTCCAGTTTCCGAAAATCAGCGCGGCAATGGCCAGGTAGCCATAACCCACATAGATATTGTTGGAAAAATTCGCTGAAATGGAATAGGCGAAGCAGATGCCTCCCAGCCCGGAAAGCGCGCCGGAAACCATAACCGCCACCAGCCTTACCCTGCCCACTTCAATGCCCGCTGCATCCACCGCATGGGGATTATCGCCGCAGGCACGCAGATGCATGCCAAAGCGTGTCCGGTACATCACAAACCAGGCAATGAACGCCACCACAATAATCACGATTTCAAAGGGATATATATTGGTAAATACCGCTCCCAGTATGGGTATTTTCGAGATTCCCGGCACCGTCAGCCTGCTTGACACCCCCAGCACGAATTTGTCGGAGGCCGCCCCGAATACGGTGGCATTGATCTGCTTTGTCAAAAAGGAGGTTAATGCCATCGCCAGGATATTAATCACCACGCCGCTGATGACCATATTTGCCTTGAACCGGATACACAGCAGCGCATGAATCAGTGAAAACAGCATGCCGCCGATTACGGCAAACAGCATGGCGATGTAGAAGGGAACCGCTGAATTTCCCGCAAATTTATCCGCAACGAGCACCGCAACGAGCGCGCCGGTAAAAGCGCCGAAGCCCTGCAGGCCCTCAATGGCAAGGTTGGTAATGCCGCTTTTTTCACTGTAAATACCGCCGATGGCCATGATGAAAAGCGGCAGTGCAAAGGACAATCCGTCAATGATTACAGTATTCATTTATCCTTCCTCCCTTCCTCGTCCTTCACCCGCGACAGCAGGTAGCTGATAAACGCCGAGCATGCGGAGAACAGCAGGATGATGCCCGTGATAACATCGGCAATTTCCGCCTGGATGCCCGCCGCCGAGCTCATGTAGGTACTTCCCTTGTCCACAATGGTAATCAGGAAAGAGGAGAAAATAATGCCCACAGGATTGTTGCTTCCCAGCAGCGAAACCGCAATCGCGTCAAAACCGGTGCTGGAAAGCACCCTGGGCTGGATGGAAGCAAAATAGCCAAGGTAATAGGTAACGCCCGCCAGGCCTGCCAGCGCTCCGGAAATCAGCATGGTGACCACAATATTCTTTCCCACATTGATGCCCGCATAACGGGAAGCGCTGCGTGAAAAGCCCACCGCTTTCATTTCATACCCCATTTTGGTCCTGTCCAGCAGGAATTTCACGGTGAACACAGCTATAAGCGCCAGGACAAAGCCCAGCGGGATATCCATTTTCAGATTTCCCACCACCGTATCCGCCAGCGTCAGGCGCGCCGCCGGGGCTATGGCCTTTGACTGCCTGGAAACCGGATCCACATAAAAGGTATTGATACAGAAGCTGCAGACATACTGAATAATGTAATTCAGCATGATGGAGGATACCACCTCATTGATATTGAATTTATATTTCAGCAGGCCAATAAGGCCGCCCACCAATGCGCCCGCCAGGATACCGATAAGCAGCACCAGAGGCTTTGACAGAACCGCGTTCAGTCCGCTGTAGCCTACCAGAATTGAGGATAAAAAGCCTGCCGCCAGCATCTGTCCAGATACGCCGATATTAAACAGGCCTGTCCGCATGGCCACCGCCACCGCAAGCGCCGCAAAAATCATGGGCGTCAGGTAATTTAGGAAGCTTAAGAAGTCGGTAAGGATGCTTTTATATCCCGCATAGGATGCCTTAGGGGCAAGGCCGCAGCCCTGCAGCAGGTTATAATAGGCTGAAAAAGGATTTTTCCCCAATACGGCAATCACCACAGCGCCTGCGATCAGGCCTATTAAAACACAGAAAACGGGAATGGTCACGCTTTGCGTCTTTTTATTTCCCAGGGTCCGGCTGATCAGTTTTTTCCAGATTGATTGTTTCTCATGCATGCCGCTTCACCCCCATCATAAATTCTCCCACTTCATTTGTGGTCAGCGTTCTGGCATCGGCAATCTTCTGTATCTTCCCGTTGTAAATTACACCGATGGTATCCGCGCAGTCCATGATTTCATCCAGTTCCAGGGAAATCAGCAGTATAGCCTTTCCCTTGTCCCTTTCGCCAATCATCTGGCGGCGGATATTCTCAATTGCCCCGATATCCAGCCCCCTGGTGGGCTGGACGAAAATCATCAGATCCGATTCCTGCTCGATTTCCCTTGCGATAATCGCCTTCTGCTGATTACCGCCGCTCATGGAACGCACAACTGTCCTCAGGCCCTGGCCGCTGCGGATATCATATTTATCGATCAGATCCTCAGCATAGCTGTCAAAGGCCTTTTTATCCAGAATCCCTTTTCTGGAAAACGGCTCCCTGAAATAGCTCCTCAGCCCCAGATTTTCCGACAGGGTGAAATCCATGACAATGCCATAATTCTGTCTGTCCTCAGGGATATAGGATATTCCCTCCAACGCCCTGCGGCGGATGGATTCCTCCGTAATATCCTTCCCGTTCAGCCACACTTTTCCTTTGTGCAGGGGAAGCAGCCCGGCGATGGCGTCAGCCACCTCAATCTGCCCGTTTCCGGCCACGCCCGCGATAGCGAAAATCTCCCCGCCATGGACAGTAAAGGAAACATCCTTAACCACCTCAAAATGATCCTGATTGACCACGGTCATATGCTCCACCTTCAGAACCTCTTTTCCGAATTCAGGCTCCTTCTTGGGCGTTTCAAAGCTGACCTCGCGTCCCACCATCAGGTTGGCCATCTTCCGGGTGCTGGTTTCCTTCACATCCAGAACGTCAATCAGCCGGCCTCTGTTCAGGATAGCGCAGCGGTCGGCCACCTTCTTGATCTCTTCCAGCTTATGCGTGATCAGGATGATGGTCTTCCCGTTTTCCCGCAGCCCCTTGATGATATCCAGGAGGAACTCGATTTCCTGCGGCGTCAGCACCGCCGTAGGCTCGTCAAAAATCAGGATTTCCGCTTCCCGGTACAGCATCTTCAGAATCTCCACCCTCTGCTGGGTGGACACATTAATATTTTCAATCACATCCGTAGGCTCCACTTCCAGCCCGTACTTCTGGGAAAGGGCGCGGATATCCTCATTGGCCTTCTTCATATCTACTGCGGGGAAAAGGCCAAGCACCTTTTTCACCGGTTCCATCCCCATGACGATATTCTCGGCTATGGTATAGTTGCTCACCAGCTTGAAATGCTGGTGCACCATACCGATATTCAGCTTCGTGGCATGATTGGGCGAAGAGATCTTTACCTTTTCCCCCCGGATATATATATCGCCCTCATCCGGCTCATACATTCCGAAAAGCATGCTCATAAGCGTTGATTTTCCCGCACCGTTCTCGCCCAGAAGGGCAAAGATTTCCCCCTTCTTTACCTGAATCGTGACATCGTCATTGGCAACAATGCCCGGGAACCGTTTGGTAATATGGCGCATTTCCACAATATAATCCGACATATATTCCCTCTCATTCCGCCGCTCTGTGGCAGCTGTATTTCCATAATATACTTAGGGGATGTCATCACCCCGTTCCTTGCTGGCATCCCCTAAATATACATGTGAATGCGGCCGCGCCGCATTCTGTGCTGTTCAATGCTGCCGCGTTTGGCGCAACAGTCTTCTGTTAAATAGAAACGGGCCGGGAATCCCGGCCCGCCTTCCCTTTCATTTCCGGAGGCAGCAAAGCGGACGGATGACTTCTATATCCGCAGGGCAGCTGCCGCAAAGGTCAAATACCCATAACAGGCCAGGCAGGCGCATTTACCGCCCCGCTGTCCGTACCGGCGCATTTGATTTACTCCGCCTTGAAATCATCGGGAGTAATTCCGTTGAAGTTGGCTGCAGGAACAATTTCTCCTGCTTTTACTTTTTCATAAGCCGCATCGATCTTGGTGATGGTATCTGCGGACAGCTGGCATCTTCCGCTTTCTTTTACATAACCGGTGGAATCGGTATCTGCGCCCAGGGTTACGTTTCCTCCCTTGAAGGAACCGTCAGCGATAGTGGTCAGCGCTCTGTCAACATTAATGCTCATTACCTTCAGTCCGCTGGTAAGGATTACGTTAGCATCTCCATTTACTCCGTCGTCATACTGATCAACGTCACAGCCGATGATATATACGCCTTCGGCTTCCTTGGCAGCTGTGATAACACCGTTTCCGGATGCACCGGCAGCTACGAACATGATATCCACGCCTTCGTCAATAAGCGCGTTACCAACAACCTTGCCAGTTGCTTCATCAGCAAAAGAACCTACATAATTTCCCCCTACATTCTCTCCATGTACATCAGTTCCCGCATAAGAAGGAAGTTCTACCAGTTCGACCGATTTTCCCTCGGTTTCATTTACGTATTTCACACCGCATTCAAATCCATACTGATAATTAACATTAGAAGGATAAGCTATGCCATTTACAACGGCAACTTTGTTGCTCTTAGTCTCATAAGCAGCAGCCATTCCTGCAAAGAAACCGCTCTCCTGCTCTTTAAACTGCATGGCATAAATATTTTCTACTTCTATTGATTCCTCTACGCCTTCAGGATCGGCAGGAAAAGCATCCACCAGGATGAATTTCACATTCGGGTTGTCCTGTGCGATCTGGGCGATTCCGGCAAACTGGAAACCACAGCATACAATAGCGTCATAATCAGCTACGATGTCAGCTACTGCCTGAACGGCTGCAGCGGTGTCGCCTGTAGGCTCTTTTACAGGAGTTACGGTAGAGGAAGGATTCTTTTCGATAAAGGAAAGAATTCCGTTGTAGTTATCCTCGTTAAAGGAACCGTCATCCACTCCGGAGGGACTGGATACAATTGCGATTTTCAGTGCCGCATTGCCGGCATCTGCGGTATCGGATGCAGCTTCACTGGAAGATGCTTCCGTAGACGCTTCCACAGATTCAGCAGGCGCCGCAGTTTCCTGGGCAGGTGTGCTGCTTTCCGCAGGAGCAGTGCTGCCGGAATTGCCGCAGGCTGTCAAAGACAGTGCAAGCAGAGCAGCCATTGCAAGAGAAAGTGCTTTTTTCATAATAAAATCCTCCTTTTTTACCGTCCGAGACGGCATGTTCGAAAAAACCTAATTACAGCTAATTACAAACCAATCATAGCATTTTACCATTCAAAAAACAATGACAAAATTCCTGAAAAATTTACCTGAACGCTTTCCGCGTTACTGTTTTCCCTCCGTCCGGGCTCCTGCTGTCACGGTTCCGCCCTCCGGGATAATCCGGTTTTTATGCAAAGCCGGTTTTAAATGATATCCATTACGTCCTTTACAGATTGCACGCCGATCAGCCGGATACCTTCGATTTTGGGCAGCTTGTCCAGACATACTTTGGGAAGCACACAGGTTTTGAAGCCCAGCTTTTTCGCCTCCGATACACGGATGGCAGCCTGGCTGACCGCCCTGACCTCGCCGCTCAGCCCTACCTCGCCGAAGGCAATCATCGTCTCCTCGATAGGCCGGTTGCGGAAGCTGGAAATCACAGCCATGACGATACCGAGATCGATGGCCGGCTCCTGTATTTTCATCCCGCCGGCTATATTTAAATAGGCGTCGCAGCCGGATACCTGCAGACCCAGGCGCTTTTCCAGGACCGCCATAAGCAGGTTCACCCGGTTGAAATCCGTCCCCGCCGCCTGGCGTCTGGGAAATCCGAAATTGCTCTGGCAGACCAGCGCCTGAATCTCCACCAGAATGGGCCTGGTTCCCTCCAGAGAGCAGGAAACCACCGAACCACTGGCCCCTTCCGGCTTACCATTAAGCATGAACTCGGACGGATTTTTCACCTCGCACAGGCCTTCCTGACGCATCTCAAACACACCGATTTCGTTGGTGGATCCAAACCGGTTTTTGACGCCGCGCAGTATCCGGTAGGAGGCATGCCTGTCCCCTTCAAAATAGAGGACGGTATCCACCATATGCTCCAGCACACGGGGGCCTGCCACGGTTCCCTCCTTTGTCACATGTCCTACAATAAAAATGGAGATGCCATAGCCCTTTGCCAGCTTGAGGAAAACCCCCGTGGACTCCCTTACCTGGGAAACGCTTCCCGGCGCTGCGGAAACCTCCTCCTGGTACATGGTCTGGATAGAGTCTATAATCACGATTTCCGGCTTCTCCCTGGCAATCGCCTCTTCTATGTCCCCCAGGTTGGTTTCACACAAAAGCTGCAGGGAATCACTGAAATTCCCGATTCTCTGCGCCCGCATTTTAATTTGCTGCAGGGACTCCTCCCCGGAAATATAAAGTACCTTTTTCTCCTTTTCGGACAGGAGCCGGCACATCTGCAGCAGCAGGGTGGATTTCCCGATTCCCGGATCTCCTCCCACAAGCACAAGGGAGCCGGCGACAATTCCGCCGCCCAGCACCCGGTCCAACTCTCCGATTCCCGTCAGGATACGCTCTTCTTTTTCCATGGATATTTCCGCAAGAGTGGACGGCTTCTTCCCGCCGGAGGACAGTCCCGCCGTACGCTCCACGACAGCGCTCCTGGAAGCGGCCTTCCTCACCGGCTCCTCCACAAAGCTGTTCCAGGTATGGCAGCCCGGGCACTGCCCCATCCATTTGGACGACTCATAGCCGCATTCCTGACAATAAAACACAGTTCCTGATTTTGCTTTCGCCATATTTAAAAAAGGGGCGGAAAACCGCCCCTGCCCTCCTGATCTTTCATTGTTAAGCAGCGCTTATTTATGGATGTCTACCTTCACTTCTCCCGCGCCTGCAAGCTCTACGGAAAGACTCAGCTTGCCGCCCAGGTTCGTGCACATCCTTCCGGCATCCTCTCCATTAATCTGCACATCGTATTCCGTATCATCCTGCAGTCCGATGGTGAGCTGTGCGTCCTCATTGCCTTCTACCACAAAGCTCACGCCGTCCTCGCTCTCCGTGAACTCAAGAACACTGGTTCCCGGAACAGATTCATAGACAAACATGCCGTTTTTCTCCAGCTTGGTCATGGTCTGGTAGGTTTTCACCTTATACAGATCTCCTTCGTGGGAAAAATCCTCCAGCTTTGCTTTTTCAGCAAGGGTATGGTTCCCAAAGCTGATGCTGCCGTCTGCCTCTGCGCGGATTAATTCATTTACTACTGCCATTTTCTTTTGTCCTCCTTCATATGGTTCCTCTCGGGGTTAACTGTTTGAAACTGTATTCTTACCGTAACCATGAAACTGCTTCACAGTTACTTTTTTACCTGAAAGGTAATCTTTCCTTCCTTACACCCTACGGTTACATTATCTCCCGGCTGAATCCTTCTCGCAAGGATTTCTTCCGCCAGGGCGTCCTCAACCATATTCTGGATGGCCCTCTTCAGGGGACGCGCCCCCATTTTCAGGTCGGAATGCTTCTCAACGATATAATTCTTGGCCGCCGGCGTAATGGTCAGCGAAATATTCAGCTGCTTTTGGCATCTGTCGGTCAGATCCTTTGAAAGCAGGGTTATAATCTGCTTCATATTTTCCTTCGTCAGGGGATGGAAAACCATGATCTCATCGATACGGTTGATAAATTCCGGCTTAAACAGCCTTTTTACCTCTTCCATGACGCCGGACTTCATTTTCTCATAATCCTTTTTTTCATCCGTATGGGCGGTAAAGCCCAGGTTCTTCGGATCGATGATGCGCTGTGCCCCGGCATTGGAGGTCATGATAAGCACGGTATTCTTAAAGCTTACCTTCCGGCCCTTGGAATCCGTAATATGCCCGTCATCCAGCACCTGGAGCAGGATATTGAATACGTCCGGATGCGCTTTTTCCACTTCGTCGAAAAGCACCACGGAATAAGGATTGCGCCGCACCTTCTCAGACAGCTGGCCGCCGTCGTCAAAGCCAACATATCCCGGAGGGGAACCGATCAGCTTGGAAACGGAATGTCCCTCCATATATTCTGACATATCGATCCGGATCAACGCATTTTCCGATCCGAACATAGCCTCTGCCAGCGCCTTGCTCAGTTCTGTTTTCCCAACGCCCGTAGGCCCCAGGAACAGGAAAGATCCGATGGGCCTTCTGGGATCCTGGAGTCCGACCCTGCCGCGGCGCATTGCGCGCGCTACGGCGCTTACGGCCTCATCCTGACCGATAACACGCTTATGCAGTATGCTTTCCAGCTTCAGCAGCCGTTCGCTTTCCTTTTCCTCCAGCTTGCTCACCGGGATTTTGGTCCACATGGCCACCACGCCCGCAATGTCATTCTCGGTGACCTCCTGCCTTCTTAAAGCGTTCTTTTTCTCGATCCGCGCCTTCTTCTGGGCCAGCTTTTTCAACAGTTCATCCTGCTCCCGTTTCCAGACACCGGCCTGGGAAAAGGCTTCAATGCGGATGGCGCCTTCTATTTTCAAATCCAGCTCCCGGATCTCTTCGTTTAACTTCCTGATATCTTCCGGCGGCTCCATATGCTGCAGACGGACGGCTGAGGCCGCTTCGTCAATTAAATCAATCGCCTTATCAGGCAGGCGCCTGTCGTTAATATATCTGCTGGAAAGCCTTACCGCCGCCTCAATAGCCTCGGGAAGGATCTTCACCTTATGGTGATCCTCATACCTGGGAGTCACTCCCTCCAGTATGCGCACCGCCTCTTCCTCTGTGGGTTCCTCCACATTTACCGGCTGGAATCTTCTTTCCAGGGCGGCATCCTTCTCAATATATTTACGGTATTCCGTAATTGTTGTGGCGCCGATCAGCTGGATTTCCCCCCTGGCAAGGGATGGCTTCAGAATATTGGAGGCGTCAATCGCCCCCTCCGCGCCGCCTGCGCCGATCAGGGTGTGCAGCTCATCCAGGAACAGCAGGATGTTCCCATCCTCCGTCACCTCTTTGATTACCTTCTTAATACGCTCCTCAAATTCGCCTCTGTACTTGCTTCCGGCAATCATGCCTGACAAATCCAGCATGAGGACCCGTTTGTTTTTCACTGTATCCGGCACCTCGCCGGCCACAATTTTGGAAGCAAGACCTTCCACAATTGCCGTTTTACCAACGCCCGGTTCTCCTACCAGGCAGGGATTATTCTTCGTTCGCCTGCTGAGTATCTGGATAACCCGGCTGATTTCCTCTTCTCTTCCAATAACAGGATCCAGCCTGCCGTCTCTGGCCAGCGCGGTCATATCCCTGCTGTACTGCTCCAGTGTGGCGGTGCTTCCCTTCTTTTTCTGTTTCTTAATGAGTTCTTCCTTGTACTGCCCCGGCTCCAGCCCCATAGCTGCAAGGGTATCCATATACAGCTTCTGCGGCTGAAGGCCGCAGGTGTTCAGCAGCCTGACAGCTACGTTCTCCCCTTCCCTGAGCAGGGAAAGCAGGATGTGTTCCGTTCCGGTCAGCGCGGAATTAAAACGTGCCGCCTGCCTGTGGCTTTCTTCCAATATCGCCATGGCACGGGGCGAATAACCGTCCCTTTCCTTTACCGGAGTTTCGGAAACAGGCGCAATCAGATCCTCGATCATTTCACGGATTTCCAGTTCATTGGCTCCGTTTTCGATCAGGACTCTGGCGGCCACACCGGTTCCCTCTTCCAGGAGTCCCAGCAGGATATGCTCAGTTCCCACATAATTCTGCTTTAACTTCCTGGCGGCCTTCTCAGCCAGCATAAGGGCCGCTCTGGCCTTATCTGTATACTGTGACTGCATTATTCCAGTCCTCCATATTCTTCATAGATTTCATCAATTAAAGCATGCACTTCTTCCCGGGAAATATTCTTGCAGCTTGCTTTGGCCAGCAAAACCCGCATATCCTCCCGGGTCTCCAGCATAGCCTGCTTCTTGCCTTCATCAACGGCAATCACCGCGCCTTTTCTTCTGTCTACCTTAACAAAGCCTTCCTGTTTTAATACGGTATATGCTTTATTCACGGTATGCATGTTAATTCCAATGGTGTCGGCAAGCTGCCTCACACTTGGGAGCACATCGCCTTCATGGAAGCGGTTTGTGGCTATTCCGAGAATTATCTGGTTTCTCAGCTGCATATATAAAGCTTCATCACTGTTAAAATCAATCTCTATAATCATTTCCAATCCGCATCGCTCTTCTTTCTATTATTCATTTGTTATATTTATAGTATAACAGGGAGCACATCCTGTCAACCGCTTTTCGGTTTCCAGGCGCCGGGATATCCGTCCCGTTGTTTTGTCAGTGGAAATTTATTACAGAAACGGCTGTTTTTACGTAAACCGGCATTTGATTCAAAAAAGCCGCTGTAGTCCTACTTACTCAGCGGCTTTTTTAACATAAGGCTGGTCCGCGGAGCGTGGCAGCCGTTATTTATCCTCAGCCCTGCACCGGCCGGTTATGTAATCCCCGGCGGTAAGGGCGCTGTACTGTTGCGGTTATTTTAATCGTAACTGTGAGAATACTGAACAGTTATTTTAAATCAAGGAATTCGAAGTCCAGATCATCGTCTTCATCCACATCGAGGAAATTACGGGGCTTATAATCCTGAGATTTCCTGCCCTTTCCTGAGGCTTTGGAGCTTCTTCTGGGAGGTTCCTCATAGGAGACTTCATCGGGGTACATATCTTCATCGTCCTCCTCGCCGTCATCCTCATCCTCTTCGTCATCCTCATATTCATAGCGGCTTCTTCTCCGGGAACCTCTGCCGCCGCGGGAGGCTTTGCTCATACCTCTCCTGCTTCTTCTGGGGACGTAGTCATCGTCATCGTCGTCGTCCTCATCATCCTCCTCGTCGTCGTCCATGTCGTCATCGTCGTCGTCATCCATTTCATCATCGTCATCGTCAAATTCATCATAGCCGTCGTCATAGGTTCCCTTCAGCTTGAAGATTAAAACGGTTACGGCAACAACGAGCAGGCCTACGATAACCGCAAGAATAATGATTATCATACGAAGGCTTCCCGTCTGCTTCTCCATTTCGGCAATATTGCTCTCATTGGTCTGGGCAGCTCCGAGAAGATCGGAAACCTTATATCTCGTACCATTGATATTGTCGTTCAGATACCAGTCATTCGTTCCGGTTCCATCATCCGCATAGCTGACGTCATAGTCATTGGTGGACGGCGCCGTATCGGAAGGAGTCTCCTCAGGCGTTTCCTCAGGCGGCTCCGCAGGTGCAGCCGGCTGCACGGTTTCCGCTATTTCCAGCGTATCCTCGCGTACATACCCGTTGATCGCCTTGCCGTCCTTTTCTCCGGTAATCTGATACCAGATCTTTCCTTCGCTTCCTGTGGTTTCCCCGGTTACATCCATAACATCACCGGAAGAAAGGCTTCCAACCACACTTGAATTGGTAGAGGCTTCGGAACGGACACGGGCGCTGGCGGCAATTATTTTGATTTTGGCTACCGTAGTGCCGTTTATGCCTTCCTCAGAATTTTCGTTTATAATTTCATTTAATTCTGCGTCGTCTCCTCCGGCATCTTCCGCACCCTCATTACCGCCTTCCGAATCACCGTTATTGACACTGCCCTGACTGCCCAGGCTATTGGTTGCATGTCCCGTCAGCGCTGTCTGTGCCGGCACTGCGGCGCAAAACAATATAGCTGTCAAAACTGCCGTAATCCGAAGCACTATACCTGTACTTTTCGTTTTTATCCTGTTCATTTCCTGACCCCTTTACCATTTGTGGTTTACGCCTCGTCAATAGCTTTGCCGATATCCGTACGCATATACTTATTGGCAAAGTCTACCCAGCCGGCGGCCTCATAAGCGTTGGCTCTCGCCGCCTTCAGGTCCTTGCCCGTTGCGGTGATGCCGAGAACCCTGCCGCCGTTAGTCACGATGTTCCCTTCATTGTCGAATCTGGTTCCGGCATGATAGCAGAAATAACCATCGGCGTCTTTGAATTTCTCCAGGCCGCTTATCTTAAGGCCCTTTTCGTATTTTACCGGATAGCCCTGTGATGCCAGCACCACGCAGACCGCCGCATTGTCTTCAAACTGCAGCTCAATCTGATCCAGGGTGCCGTCAATGCACGCTTCCACTACATCTATGATATCGTTCTTCATACGCGGAAGCACCACCTGCGCTTCAGGATCCCCGAATCTTGCATTGTATTCCAGCACCCTGGGGCCTTTTTCCGTAAGCATCAGGCCGAAGAAAATAATTCCCTTAAATTCCCTTCCTTCCTCCGCCATGGCATCCACAGTGGGCTGATAGATATATTGTTTACAGAAATCATCAACTTCTTTCGTATAGAACGGAGAAGGAGAAAAAGTTCCCATGCCGCCCGTATTCAGGCCCTTGTCCCCGTCGCAGGCGCGTTTATGATCCTGTGCGGAGGTCATAATTTTGATATGCTTTCCGTCAACAAAGGAAAGTACGGAAACCTCGCGTCCGGTCATGTATTCCTCCACCACCATACGGTTGCCGGCGGAACCGAACTGCTTATCCGTCATAATGCTTTTTACGCCTTCCAGCGCTTCTTCCTTTGTATTGCAGATAAGCACCCCTTTGCCCAATGCCAGCCCGTCTGCCTTCAGCACGATAGGGAAGCTGGCCGTTTCCAGGTATTCCACTGCCTTCTGCGCATCATCAAAGGTTTCATAGGCTGCTGTGGGGATGTTGTATTTTTTCATTAGATCTTTGGAAAAAGCCTTGCTTCCTTCCAGAATCGCCGCATTTTTCCTGGGGCCGAACACACGCAGCCCCGCTGCCTCAAGGACATCCACAATGCCCGCAGCCAGAGGATCATCCGGCCCTACAATCACCAGATCCACTTCCTTTTCCTTTGCGAAGGAAGCGATTTTATCAAATTCATCCACGCCCAGGGGGACGCATTCAGCCACTTCGGCAATACCTGCATTTCCGGGCGCACAGTATATTTTATCTGCTTTCGGGCTTCTGGCCACGGCTGCCGCAATCGCATGCTCCCGTCCGCCGCCGCCTACAATCAGAATTTTCATTTGTATCTCACCTTTCCGTCTTCCACACTGATTCTGCCGTTGGCAATCATATCAATCGCCTGAGGCAGAAGCTGCCATTCGGCTTCCTCCATCACACGCTGCTGAAGCGTCTTCGGTGTATCGTCCTGGTGCACCTGAACGCTCTTCTGCAGGATTATCGGGCCGGTATCCGTTCCTTCATCCACAAAGTGAACGGTCGCCCCGGTCACCTTCACTCCCCTCGCCAATGCAGCTTCATGCACCTTCAGCCCATAGAAGCCCACGCCGCAGAACGACGGGATCAGGGAGGGATGGATATTGATTATACGGTTACGATAGCTTTCTATCATGGCCGCCGGTATGGCAACCAGAAAGCCTGCAAGAACGATTAAATCCGGATGGTATTCATTGACCTTTTCCAGAAATGCCCGGTTAAAGGCCTCACGATCCGGAAAATCCTTCGGAGAGACGCAGACGGCATCAATTCCGTTCTGCTCCGCCCGGGTCAGCGCATATGCATTCTTATTGTTGCTGATGACACCTATAATTTCCGTATTGGTCAGGCTGCCGCTGCCAATGGCATCGATAACAGCCTGCAGATTGGTGCCTCCGCCGGATACACACACCAGAATTCTCAGCATAATACGACTCCCTTTTCCCCGGCTTCCACTTCACCGATAACATAAGGGGTCTCTCCTGCCTCACGGACAGCCGCCATAGCTGCTTCGACCTCTGACGGGTCTACTGCAAGCACCATGCCGATACCCATATTATATGTATTGTACATCATCTGCTCTTCAATATTTCCCTTATCAGCAAGCAGCCTGAAAATAGCAGGCACCTCATAGCTGTCCTTCCTTACAACGGCACGGACGCCGTCGGGAAGCATACGGGGAATATTCTCATAGAAACCGCCGCCTGTAATATGGCTGCACGCTTTGATCTCAACCCCGGCATCCTTCACGGCCTTCAGAGCCTTCACATAGATCTTGGTGGGCGCAATCAGCGCTTCACCCAATGTTGTCCCCAGTTCCTCATAGTAGGTCTCCAGGGATTCCTTAGTCATTTCAAAAACCTTTCTCACCAGCGAAAAACCATTGCTGTGAACGCCGGAGCTGGCCATGCCAATCAGCACGTCTCCCGCCTTCAGCTGTTCGCCGGTAATCAGCTTCTTCTCATCAACGATGCCCACAGCGAATCCTGCAAGGTCGTATTCGTCCTCAGGATAAAAGCCGGGCATTTCCGCAGTCTCGCCGCCAATCAGGGCAGCACCCGCCTGCTTACAGCCATCCGCCACACCTTTAACGATAGTGGCGATTTTCTCAGGATAGTTCTTTCCGCATGCAATGTAGTCCAGGAAAAACAGCGGTTCGCCGCCCGCGCATGCAATGTCGTTCACACACATAGCCACGCAGTCAATACCAACCGTGTCATGCTTATCAAGAAGAAACGCAAGCTTCAGCTTCGTTCCCACGCCGTCCGTTCCGGAAACCAGTGTGGGCTTTTCCATTCCCTTAAAGCTGTCAAGGGAGAAAGCCCCGGAAAAACCTCCCAGGCCGCCCAGAACCTCCGGACGCATGGTTTCCTTCACATATTTTTTCATCAGTTCAACCGATTTATACCCTGCTTCAATATCTACACCAGCGTTCTTATAATCCATCGTATCCTCCATCGGGTACGGATCCAGTGCGCCCCGGCGCAGCTGCCGTATTCCCTGTTTTATCTTTAATTTCTGTGACTGTCCTGTCTGCTGACAGCCATATGCAAAAATCCGGGCCGAATCGTTGCCGGCGGCAGTTTTTGCTTTCAGGTTCACCGCTTCTTACGCTTAACTCAGACCTGCGGGCCTGCAAAACAGCTTCTTAATATTACTTATTATAATTCCTGTAGCCTGTTTCCTGGAGATGCGCATCCTTTTTCTGAACGCTTTCCTTCAGCCCCTGGGAGTAATCCTTCAGTTTCTGAAGCAGAGCCGCATCTGAAGTAGCAAGAATCTTAGCCGCCAGAAGCCCTGCGTTCGCGCCGCCGTTGATAGCGACCGTAGCAACCGGAATGCCGCTGGGCATCTGTACGATAGAATAAAGGGAATCCCTGCCGCCCAGAGAAGTTGTATGCATGGGAATACCAATTACCGGCATCGGGAAAATTGCGGCGCACATACCAGGAAGATGTGCAGCCATACCCGCTCCTGCTATAATCACCTTAAATCCCCTGTCTTCCGCAGACTTCGCATATTCAAAAAAAACATCCGGCTCCCTGTGGGCAGAAATGATCTTCATTTCATAAGAAATCCCCAGTTCCTCCAGAATATCAGCTGCCTTTGCCATTACAGGCATATCGGAATCGCTTCCCATTACAATACCAACCTGTGCCATTGGTTATCCTCCTTCATCCTATGAGCCCGTCCAACCGCCCCCGCCGGGCCCAAAGCCCCTCACTTCGGCAAAAGACAGTCAAAAACAAGCCAGTAATATTTCAACCTACAGTGTACTAAACTTTTTCCCGATATGCAACATCAACCAAACCGAATTAATAAAAAATTCAACTTTTCACAACCAAACTATATTTTTTTTCAGGGGAATGGATTATAATGTTGTTACCAACGAGCAGCGCCCTGAACAGGGAAAAGCTGAATGGAGAACAGCTTCAGCTGCTCTCCAGGCAGTTTTTCCCTGTTCAGGGTTGGGGCGACTGCCCCAAGCCGGGAAGCCCCCTGGCTTCCCGGCCCAAGCTGCGGCCCCCCGGTGCCAGGCTGTGCCCTTGCCCTTAAGCCCTTACCCCAAGCTACGCTGCCCCTCCATACCTTTCGTCCTGCGCACCACCACACCAATCCACCCCCAGGGAGTTGATACACCACCCATGTGCCAAATACAATACGACATAACCTACGAGGACCTGAACCCCACGTTCCTCTTCACCTGCCAGATATCCAGGAAAGAACCGGAACGCCTTCACAGCCACGACTTCATAGAAATAGCCCTGATCCTGTCCGGTGAGGGCCATTTTGTGCTGGGCGGAAAATGGTATCCGGTTAAAAAAGGCGATGTACTCCTCATTAATCCGGGCATCCAGCACCAATGCACCTACTCCTCAGCAGAAGCCCCTCTGGAGGAATTTTACGTAGCCTTTACGGACATACACATCCGGGACATGGAACGCAACCAGATCCTCTTTCCCGGCCACGAATGCCTCATCCGCCCCGGCGAGAAGACCTTCGTCACACTGTCACGCCTCTGCTCCCTCATCAAGACGGAAAGCACCAGCTGCCAGCCGGGACGCTACTTCATGCTCAAGGCCTACGTCACCCAGATGATCCTCCTGCTCTACCGTGAACAGGTAGTTGCGCCGGTCACAATAGAAGAAGGCTATGAATTTGAATCCACCAACAAAAAATACGTGGTAGAGCAGATCATAGACTACCTGGACTGCCACTACAATGAAAAAATATCCCTGGATCAGATCGCCAGGAATATGTACCTGAGCCCTTTTTACATATCCAAAATTTTCAAAAGCGAAACCGGCGACACCCCTATCAACCACCTGATCAAAATCAGGATGGAAAAGGCCCGGCTTCTGCTTGACAAGCAGAAGGATGCCAGCATACAGGACATTGCCCTGTGCGTGGGATATGACGACGCCTACCACTTCAGTAAGCTGTTCAAGAAACATTTTGGGGAATCACCTTCTAAATATAGGAAGAAACAGGAATAGTTAAAAATGCCGTCGAAATTCTGCTAACAGTTCAGCCTTCGGCCGAACTGTTAC
>NZ_KE992716.1:0-29128 GCF_000466465.2 Clostridium sp. KLE 1755 | reverse complement strand
ACGTTTTCTCACGGTTTGCGCAGTGAATGCACAAACCTGCCTGAACTGTTACAAATTCTGTCAACTGTTCTGCAAACCATCTTGACAACAGGAAAACCGTCACGGTATAATAATGGACGTGACAGCATAGCTTATGCTGCAAGCTGCGGTTATGGCGGAATTGGCAGACGCGCCAGATTTAGGTTCTGGTGGGAGACCGTGCAGGTTCAAGTCCTGTTAGCCGCATCAGATAATGATAATCCGAACCCGGTTCCAATTGGGGATGGCTTCGGATTTTTAGTATATCTTAAGTGCTAAAGCAAAAACGGCGGTATCGTGAGTGATACCGCCGTTGCTGTTTCAGTTCTGCCAGCACCTCCGGCGGGATACGGTCAATAAGGAAGTCTGCCGCCCGCCGAAGGATAAAGGCGTACAGCAGCTTCGCTTCGTTGCTCAAAGGCTGGAATGTAGGTGTTTCAAAGAGAAAATTCGGGAGCCGGGTAAAGCGGAATACCTTTTCCTGCTGATGAATATAAATGGTGTTTGTCATAGTGTATTTTGCGGACGGTTAGAAGCCCGTTCTCCGGAGGAGTTGGTACTTGATACCACCAGCCCCGGTTGTGGGTTTGTAAAGCCCGATAAATCAAGTTTTTTCCTGCCTAACAGTCCACAGCAGACCTCCTTTTCCGTTCACTTTCTGAATGGAATTGTGGACGCTGTGAGTTCAACGATTATGAAGCAGCACACCCCCGGCTTGACCGACCCGCAGTTAAGGCAGTAAATTACCGTCCATAGACGAGGACAGCTTTTGCCGCTATGTGATACAGCAGGACATAAACGAGATTGCCTTTGACCTGCGAGAAGCCCACAGGAACAATTTTTTCAGAGTTCCAGAGGACAACCCGCTGAAAGGATTTTTACCGTCTGTTGATGAAGCCGCCAGTGAGGACAGCGACCCAGAGCAAGCATCTTTGGCGTTTATATGTAAACGGCTCAAGCTGAATTACAGGAAGCTGTCAGCAGAAGAAAGGAAGTTGCTGAAAAAGATTGCAGAGAAATCAGACTTGCTGAAAAATCCAACCCCACAACGAGGGACGAAGTAAAATGAGGAGGTTTTATGGTGAAACGGATATGGGCATTGTTACTGTGTGTGGTAATGAGTATTTCGTTGAGTGCCTGTGCAGAAAATAACTTAGACCGAATGTATATTGAAGAAGCACAGTTGACAGAAGAAGAAAAAAATATTGCCGAACTATTGGGATTAAATCAAGAATACCGTCTGTATGATTTTTCCATAGATGATACTGTGAAAAGTATGCAAATAAACATCTATGAATTAATTGATGGAGAATGGCATATAATCGCAGGTGGTGGTGGGCAAGCATTCGAGGATTCGGAAGGACGGATTGCTCTCGGCTTTGATAATGTCGCAGACGGATTGAGAATTGCCGTACAAAGTGAACATAATAGTGGTTCGACATCATATTTCAAAGAAAGCAAGAATGATATTACTGGTATGGGCTATGCTACTTCTACTTTGAGCGATAAACAGAAAATTGTTTACGACCAAGAAATTCCGTTAGTGATACAGATAATAACTTCTAAAAACGAAGTACATTCCTATGTAGTTGATTATTTTTTCCAACCAGAGGAATACGAAAAATATGATTACGAATATGTATATGCTATCACTGTCCTTTTTAGCCAAAAACCAGTGAGTGAATTAGCAAACTAACTTCTAAGATTATGAAACATAAATGCGCCGCCGTTGACAGTCCTGCCGCCTTTGCAGACGGGTAATCAAGGCGGGAAAGCCCTAAAATGACTTCCCGCCCATTTTAATTTTTACAGGAGTGTGTCTACAAGTTAGGGACATTTTGTCCCAAAGTTCGGCGTGAGACGAGGAATGGGGGCTTTCATATACGCTCTGTCTGCTGATAAAACCAGCCCTGCACTTGCGGCCCACACCACGCAATCACAGCCCTGTTTTCTTGCCGCTTCAATCCCTTTGCCCTCCCCGGCGGCAACATCATTTTACGGCAACGCCGACAGAGCGTATAACACACTACACTTTGCAAGGGCCGGTCTTGCGGAGGTTGAGGGTTCGGATTTATCTGTACTCGGTGCATTATTAAAAAGCTCAGTATTTACAGGGATTAATGTAAATACTGAGCTTTTCTTATTTTAAAGAATAATAACTTTACTAACTTTTTCACCGTCGTCCCCATGTTGAAACAGCCTGTATGGAGCTGTATCTTCCGCCGGTGGACTTCACCTTGCCGGAGACACTCAGCCGGTCATATATCTCATCAATGACCTGAGGGGCCAGGAATTTTCTGGCGCTGCGCACCATACCGTAGATGGTATAGGATAATTGACGGGCAAGAATAATTTTGGACGTATTATCGGAAAGTCCCGCGTTTTCAAGTTCACAGGAATTTCCGAAGACTGCCAGGGAAAAATAAGGCAGCCACTTCATGTCGGGAAGCTCCTTCTGAAGGCGGGCAATGCAGGCCTCATTTTTCAGAAGAGGGTTGTAGAAATAGTTTTTATAAGAGGTCAGCTGACTGGCGCAGAGGGTCTGTACCCAGTACTCTTCCTCCGGATTACCGGAAATCCAGCCCTGGTAATCCTTGGCTTCCACAACGTATATGCCTGTCTCGTGTATCATGATGATATCCGCGGCAAAAGCCTCTGCGTTCTCCATGTAACGCCAGTTCACAAGAATTTTCTTGTAACCGCCCACATCCCTTAGTATGCGGAGGACCTCCCCGCTGCATTTACGTTCTCCGCCATAGGTGACATCATAATAAGAGCTGTGCGACAGTTTGTTTCTGTCCAGCTTATTGTAAAGGTGATTTCTGTATAGGTAGATTAAAACCAAAATCAGGCAAAGCACTGACAGCATTCAATCCTCCTGGTTGTTTACGGGTACCGCCCCGGTTGTTTTACAGGTATCCGCCGGTGCCTCAAAAAGCAATGCTTATGAAGGATACCAGGCATTCTGCAAAAGCACCGATGTTACATAATTCGCCATTTTTGTCGAACCTTCTTTATTTGGGTGGGTTCCGTCGCTGGTATAATGGTTCAGCTCGTAAACCTCCATACCGCAATTGTGCACATCTATCACAGGAATACCATAAGCCGCGGCAATTGCCTTAATCCGGCTGTTGAAGTCGGCAATGGTATTTCCTTTTTCATTCACCCTGGGATGATCCCCTGAATTGGCCTCTGTGAGCGTCATACAATAAATCCGGGAGACCGGGTAGGTGCGAAGAAGCTTCTGAAGCATAAGCTCATAGGCCTCCGAAAAATTAACGTAATATTTCTCACCGCGTCCTGTGGGAACTCCGTCAAATTTACCCAGTTCCATCGCCCGGAAGAAATCGTTTGCTCCCATATAAACAAGAATGATATCCGGCGAGGTTCCATAAGGTCCTTTCAGGTCATTGATTCTGCGGTCGCTGCAGCCGGCGCTGGAATGCTCATCCTTGGAATCCCCGCAAACCGTGCTTGCGGAATAGGAACCGTTTGCAGCAAGGCGCATCCCTGTATTGTAAAGCACCTGCATCCACCAGGTCTGTGTCACATCCTTCACATCATTATTTGCCTCAGGGTAAAAGCATGCATAGCCATCGGGAATATATCCCTGATAGGTGGAAATGCTGTCTCCCAGGACGGATACGCTCAGCCCCTTCAGCGGTGTCTGCGCAGGTGAGGATAACAAGCCTGCGGCAATCAGCCTTCCATTGGGTACCGTACCAGCCTGGGCCTGCTGGGCCAGCATAGTATCCGCCTGCTCCTGCAGCTGTCTGGCAGCTGCCTGCGCTTCCTCCTGTGTCTTTGCAGCCTGCGCGGCGGCTTCTTCCTGTAGCTTTGCTGCCTGCGCGGCGGCTTCCTCCTGTGCCTTTGCAGCCTGTGCTGCCGCTTCTGCCTGTGCTTTCTGTATCTGTGCCGCGGCTTCCTCCTGCAGCTTCTGCCACTGGGCTGCTGTTTCTTCCTGGAGCTTCCGTGCTGCTTCCTGAGCCGACGCTTCCGCCTGGGCAGCCTCTACGGCCTCCCTGGCCTGCTGCTCCGAAAGAGCCTGCTGGTAAGCGGCAAGCTGAGCCGCATATTCTTCCTGCGCCCGGCGATAAGCCTCGGCCTGTGAAGCTGCTACCTCCTGCTGCCCCGCTGCGGCCTGCTGCTCTGCCGATGCCTGCGGCACCTGGGCAGATGCCGTTAAGTTTGCTAAGTTTGATGTGAACAGGCAGCTGACACTGAGCGCCGCTGCCAGAAACGTAAATTTTGTCTTTTTTCTCATTGCAAATCCACTGGAAAATATCGACCCCCGATATTCCCATCCTCCTTGTTTTTGCGGAGCAAAATGCGAGCCCTCTGCGGGCAGAGGATTTTCCTCCTTATTCTGACTGTCTGTTGATGTCCGGCGCCTTATCCTGTTACAACTGCATGTATTCGCAGTCATATGGCGCCCTGTCTGAATTTGCACCTATTATATCAGTATTTTCTCCTTGTGTGAACCGTCAATTTTACCGAAAGCAAAAAGCGGGATCCCCAGCCTGCTATACCGGCTTAAGATCCCCTCCTTCTGTCATTATTTCTTTTTTACAGGAAACCACAGTTCGATATAACCATATTCTGCCGTGCCGCATTTTCCTTAATGACAGATGACAACAGGACACAGGCGGATTATAATCAATCTCAGACACAGTCCAAATGCCGGTACCCGCAATAAGGGCAGTCCCTAAATTACCGGAAATTTTCCGAACTTTAAGATGAAAGGCGGTTATTATGTGGTTCTGGATATTCATGTTTCTCTGCAATTTACTGATTCCTCTGTTTATGGCTGGCTTCGGCCGGGTTATGCTGAAGCATCCGCCTAAGGAAATCAACAATTTCTTCGGATATCGCACTGCAATGTCCCGGAAGAACAGGGACACCTGGGATTTTGCCCATGCACTGTGCGGAAAAATATGGTGGAAAGCAGGATGGCTCCTGCTGATTCCCTCCATTTTGGTTCAGCTTCCTTTTATACACAGTGATGAGGACACCGTCGGCCTTGTCAGCCTGCTTTTATGTATCGTTCAGTGTGCTGTGCTGATCGGTTCCATTTACCCGGTTGAACGGGCATTAAAGAAAACCTTTCACCCGGACGGAACGAGAAAACAGGGGTAGCAATACCGGCTTCCTGCCGTTCAGCGGATTTCCTCCGCATTTATCATCAGGCTCTTGATCTGCCCGGCGGCGATTACCGGCGCGGCATCCACATTTTTATGGCAGTTAATCCAGAGCGTTTCCAGGTTGGGAAGCCCGGCAAATACGGAGATATCTTTGATACCTGGCAGGATAATCATAACCGAACGCAGGCTGTCCATCCCCTGGAATACGCTGATATCCTTAATTTCCGGATAAGACTCGCCCCACATCATCAGTTCCTCCAGCTGCGGCATCCCGTTAAGAAAATCCAGATTGGAAAGCTTTGGCGATACCATAAGGTTCAGGTATTTTAATTTTTTCAGCCCGGACAGCGGGGAAACATCGGTAAAATCCCGCACCTCAAAGGTGAGGGACACCAGATTGCCAAACTCCTGCAAATCCTCAAGGGTACGGATAGTCAGCCCGTCCGAAGGGATTTCCATCATCCGGTCTCCCATTCCAATCCGGTAAAAATCTCCCAGCCAGCCCACTACATAAAAGGACTCATAACGGTCCAAATCACTGGACATCACCGGACCGCTATCTTTTTCCAGAAGGGCGCGGACAATCGTCTCAATCCCCTTATCCTTCCATTTGATTTCATAATCCGACGCGCTTCTTTCCAATGACGGGAAATACGGCGCCTCTGCGTCCATATAATATGCAACTATTGCAAAGGGATTATGCAGATATGGGTAAGGCCAGTTTTCCTGCCCCATTCCCTGCGCTTTTACGCCTTCCCTCTGCCCTGCCTTCCCCAGCTCGCGGAAGGATCGCGCGGCTCCCATGGTGATTTCCCGGCAGTCTGCGGCGGAATAGGGATTGACGCCGATGAATTCCGCCATATAATTATCACCGAAGCAGTAGCAGACCGTGACATACCAGCTGCCATCCACCTGGCTTCCGGCAAATTCCACCACATAAATCGTGCTCTCCCCATTTCCCTGCTTCGTATAAAAATCTATGGCTTCCAGATTATTTCCAAGCACCTCTTCTGCGGATTGTTCCAGGGCTTTCTTCGTATCCTCCCAATTCTGGGTAAAGGTGCTCTTTTCCGGCACTGTCGGCCGCACATCCACAAGAAGCACCGCATCGGAATTGGGAAACCAGATTCCCCAGGGTATGCTGTCAGGCCCCGGGCCTGTGGTCCATTGCCCAGAAACATTGAAGCCATAGGCTTCTGTCTGCATAATATCAAAGCCGGTCTGTGCCGGGCGGGCAATGGGTTCCTCCACAAGCATTACCGGCAGAAGCGCAGCACGCTCCGCAGCGCCTCGGGGCCGTGGCAGGCAGGCCGCCTGTGCGGGCCTTTTCCCCTGTTCCGGTAAAAGAGAGGACTGGGGAAAAGCATTATTCATTCCCGTCAGAGCCATCACCATCCCCATAATCAGCGCCGTTAATTTTATCAGCAGCATACTGTGCCCTCCCTTCTGTCCTTGTTCCCAGGCCGGCCTGTTAAATACACAGACTTAAATACACTGGCTTGCTTCAAACCAACGGTTAATTAATATATTGATCTACAAGAAGCTGCCCGATAGGGCCGTTGCTCCCCACAATACTTCCTTTTTCCCAGGGGACAGGCTTTTCTCCCTGAAAACCGGTCACCGTGCCGCCCGCTTCTTCAATGAGCAGAAGCCCCGCCGCATAATCCCAGGGTTTCAGGTTCATTTCAAAAAAAGCGTCCAGCCGGCCGCAGGCAACATAGGCAAGCTCGATGGCTGCGGAGCCTATCCGCCGGATATCCTGACAGTCCAGGAACACCTTTTTGAATATTTCAAAATTCCGATCCGCATATTCATGCTCATAGGGCGTGGTTCCGATGGATATCAGGCTGTCAGCCATTGTTTCCGCACGGCTGACATGGATGGGCTCTCCGTTCAGGAAAGCGCCTTCCCCCTTCACTGCCGTAAAAACCTCATCGGAAAAGGGCTGGTAAATCACGCCGCATACCATTTCTCCCCTTCTGCACAACCCCAGAGATACGGCGCTGTTTCTGAAATCATGAATCAGGTTCGTCGTCCCGTCCACCGGATCCAGAATCCATATATCCGCGTTAAAATCTATCTCACTGTTATCCTTTTCTTCACCCATAAACTGTATCCGGGGCCATTCTTTATGAAGCTGCTCCCTCAGGTATTCCTGAACCCGGAAATCCACCTGGGTCACATAATCCGATACGCCCTTTACGGTTACCTGTGAAACCGCCTGCTTATCCGTAAGCAGCCCTTTTGTCCCTTTCACCAGGGCAACCAGCTTATTCATATCAATTTTCATGGCATTTCATCCTCCTGTACCTTCAGCATAGCACAAAGCCGCAGGATAAGGAACTGCCAACAGCAATAAATTAACTTCTTGAAATTAACTATTCAATTCAGCCCGCACAGGCTTTAGTAATAAGCATTTGCGGGCTGAATTGTCATGCTGATGATGGGCAGCTGCCAGGTGATATCCTGCGGCTTTATCTATGCTTCGTTTTGTACTTCAGGCTTTTTATCCGTTGTTTTTTCTGCGGCTCACATAACAGGCAATCGCTTTCGACATCTGCTCCGCCGTTCCTTCTCCGAAACGGTCGATGTTCTCCGTAAAACGTTCGTCGGCTGTGTACATCTGTCCAAGGCCCTCCAGAATCTCATCCGTACAAGTATAATATCTGGCGCTGATAAAATCCTGCCATTTTGCCACCAGCGCCTGCACCTCCTCAGACTCCGGCGCAAGCTCCCTGCTCTGCGCAAAAGCCTGCATGATGGAATCGCTTTCCTTCATCACTGCCTCCCATTCCCCGTTGCTGTAGCCGTCCGTGCGTTTTTTACTCTCCTGCCAGGCCTGGGTATGGCCCCAGCGTTCTTTGGCTTCCTCTGCATATTTTTCCTTGCAGCGTTCAATTTCGCTACTGTCAAATTCCTGAAAACTCATCTCTTTTTCTCCTTCCATTCTTCGTTCCGTCAGGGCAATCAGACGTTCCAGCCGCTCCTTCTTTTTTTTCAGGAGTTCATGCTGCGCCCTTAATGCCTCATTTCTGTCAAAGGAAGGGGAATCCAGCATTTCCTTAATCTGTGACAACGGAAAATCCAGTTCACGGAAAAACAGGATCTGGGAAAGCCGTTCCATATCCTTTTCCCCGTACAGGCGGTAGCCCGCATCCGTTACCGTTTCCGGCCGCAGAAGGCCGATCTGGTCATAATAATGAAGCGTCCTTATAGTCACTCCCGTCATTTTCGCTGCCTCGTTGATTTTCATCTGCATTCCTTTATCCATCCTTTTCTTCATTCATTGGGGACCGGTTCCGTTCTGAATGAGTTCAGTGTAATCTATGACGCAGCGTCAAAGTCAAATGTTTTTTTTGATTTCTGATTTTTTTAAAAAAAGCGGAATCATTAAGGCGCTATGTTAATGCCCCCGGGAAGTCCCGCAGCAGCTACAGGCGTGCAAGCCTGTCCGTCTGCGTTTCCCCGATAATTATAAGCCCTTCCCGGCTGAGGAGCCCGGCAAGCACGCCGTTTCCCTCCACCAGCCCTCCGTCAAAAAGGCCGTTATGTACTTTTCCGAAGCCACAGGCCGGGCTGCGCTCCTTGAGAATTGCCGCTTCGCAGTTAAATAAACGGGCCAGCTTCAAAATCTCCCGCGCGCCCTTCTCATATTGCTGCGTTACGTCCGCGCCCTCAGCATTGATTACCTTCCCGTCAAGAATTTCCGCCGGCGGACGGGGTGTGGGAAGCCCTCCGAAGGCTTCCGGGCAGATCGGTATCAGATGATGCCTTTCTTTTAATTCTTCCAGTATAGGAAGCAGGCAGCCGGTTCCGTCATACCGGCAGTCCACTCCAAGAAGACAGGCGCTTACAAGTATGTTCATTTTGGGGTTCCTCCTGATTCTTTTGCAGCTAAATGCGCTGGCCTGCTGAACAGTTACGATACTTCATTATAAACGGAACTGACAAGAAATCCAAGTGTCAGGGCCCGGGGAAGTTCTCTTTTAACCGAAACAGATTGTATTTGGCCACACAATTATATATAATTCTTTTATAGACATCTGGTACTGGTTAAAGTATCAGCAAAAAATTAAAAGGGGGATTTTATATGAAGTTCAAAAAAATGAAGGGGATTGTGTTGGGGATTGTTTTATTCACCATGAGTTCATTGACTGTGACGGCTGCGCCGATGGTGCAGGCGCCATTTACGGCTGCCCAGCTGGTTGATCAGTCAAAAGCAGCCCTGGCCGGCGTTTCTTCCTATCACGTGGAAAGTGTGGAATCCATTGAAATGACATATTCCCTCACCCCACAGGTGAATTTTTTCCACAGTATAACAACCCAGCTGACCGCCAATCCTTCCTGTATATACTATCAGGCTGTAGAAAGCACTACCACCGGTGGAAATACGGAAGCGGCAAGCCTGGAAAGGTACACCGCCTTTGAGGGAAACGTCATGAAAGAATATACAAGCAAAAACAATCTGCAGTGGACGTTAAAATCCCGTCGAGCCAAGCAGGGAGTCACCGGTTTCAGTATGCAGGATTCTTTCACCTTGCTTAAATCCAGTCCCGGGCTGACCGGAATTCCGGTTTATACTGATGGAACGATATACCAATATACCCTTTCTTCAGATGATGTTGCACAAATCTATACCTTTGACGCCGCATCCATGCTTCTTATCAGTATCCATGGTGTAATTCCCGGCAAAAACGACGGCATACAAAATATTACCAACCGCTTGGACTATGTCATTACCTATAACATGTATGATGCCTTTGGCGTCCCGGCGGAAATAGCCGGTGCCGCAATACCCGTTTCATAAGGCGTATTTAAAAATTGCCCTAACGCAGCCGGTTCGTTCCGGTATCAAATTCCGCGCTGCCCATACCCAGATGATCAAATATAAGCTTTCCGTCCAGCCAGAACCGGCACCATACGGTGCATACCAGATTTTCCTTGATAAAACGGTTCATTGAGCCCTGGACCGGCGCTTTCAGATGCTGTCCTTCCGCTGGTTTTACCCGGATGGACAGCATCATTTTTCCCTGGCGGAGCAGCACTTCATTTTCACAGAATTTCAAAATCCTCACGCCGCGGTAGGTTGCCAGCCGGTATTCCTTTCCCCGGTAATAAACAAATGCGATGCAGCCCGGGAAATGGCCTCCCAGGAAGGGGATGTCGGCTACCGATACCATGAGGCTGCATTCCTGCCTGTCATACCAGCCGGACTGGCACCAGAAATAATAGGAAGGGAAGGAAGAGCCCCAGTCCTTTTCAATATAGCCTCTTCCTCCATGGAAATTATAGGTATCGCCATTGACCTTTAAGCTTCCTCTTGTCTTGTGGCACATGCTCACCACGCCGTGGCGGCATTGCAGGAAGGGTACATAGCGGAAGGGGCCCATAATATCACTTTTCAGGGCCGTCAAACCAGCGTATCGGATCCGGCCCTCTATTTTTATGGTCCGGCCGTCTTTCTCTTTATTTAAGGACACCCGGATGCCCCGGGGAGAAAAATAATTGTTTCCTATCTGTATCGTATCCTTCTTCCCGAAAACCTTTACCGCATCCAGCGGGAAATTAAAGTTCCAGGCCGCTTCCTCCGTAATCACCTGCACCGAAGCATATCCGGGAGCATCCGCCGGAAAATGAAAAGCAGGAATCAGGGCAGCCGCGCGGCTGCCTTTTTCCTGCTTGAAATACCATCCTTTAAAAAAACCTTTCCCTGCCATAGGCACCTCCGTCTCTTTTTCAGAAGCTGCTGCTTCCGGAAAGACAATTTCCGAAAAACTGCTTCCCGGCAGGCGTTTCCCAAAGAAACGCCTGCCTGCCTATGGTTCAGGATTCCCGTTCTTCCCGCTTCTATACCTCACACATGAAGGGCTTCATGGGCAAATCCGCGGAATTATAAAATCTGACTCTGATATAAGGCACCCAGGCGAAGGAAACCTGGCATTTTGCATCGGACAGCGGCTCTGTCCGAAGCACCACCGTATCCTCGCGCAAATCAATCTCCCTGATTTCCAGCAGCCTGCCCTCCTGGCTCACCACAAATCCGTCCTTCATCTGTTCCGGCCCGGTCAGCGGAGAGGGCCGTTCCGCCTCCGCCTCGTT
This sequence comes from Clostridium sp. KLE 1755, assembly GCF_000466465.2. Taxonomy (NCBI): domain Bacteria; kingdom Bacillati; phylum Bacillota; class Clostridia; order Eubacteriales; family Clostridiaceae; genus Clostridium; species Clostridium sp. KLE 1755. The sequence goes on along the minus strand of NZ_KE992716.1, from coordinate 17,870 downwards.
TTCCGGCTGTTCTTCCATCTCCCACAGGCCGATACCCGTATTGGCAAAATGCAGGGCAATGCCCTCCTGCGTCCGCTCCGCCCCGATCAGGGCCGGAGGTTCACACAAAACCGGCTCGCCGTACACCTTTCCCCGTGCCAGCAGCGCCAGACGTTCCCCTACTTCTTTTTTATGCTTGGGATGGATATCCTCATACATTCCCAGATCCATGATGGAGGCCATATATGCGCCGGGCACGCTCTCGCCCACCATTTCCTGTCTGCGGCGAAGCTCGGGATACTTTTCCCCGGTGCCCCCCAGCCACCAGCCATAGGGTGCAAGCTGTACATACAAGAAGGGCAGCTCCTGTCCGAAGCTCTTTCTCCAGCAGCGGATCATGGCCGTAAACAGCCTGTCATAAATCTCCGCATGGCCTTCGTCCGATTCTCCCTGATACCAGAGAACACCCCTCGCTGAAAAAGGGATGATTTTTTCCAGCATCTGATGATACAGGCCGCCGGGACGTCCCACATTGTAGGGACCCATGGGGTTTTCCGGGCCTGCCGGCTTTTTCATCCACTCTTTTTGTTCTTCCAGGCCGATTCCGTACATCACGCCGGCCCACTCCCTCCGATGCTCCATGGAGTCCTCCAGGGCAAAGGCCTTTACCGAGGCCGCTTTCAGCTCCTCCGGATCCTTACCCGCCACGGACGCCTCATATTCCTTCAGATACACATCCAGAGGCGCTTCCTTAAGCCAGCTCTCCTCCAGCCAGGTGGAAGCGCTGGTGCCGCCCCAGTTGCAGCCGATGATTCCCACAGGCACACCCAGCACAGGCTGCAGGCTCCTGGCAAAGGAATATCCGGGCGCGCTGAAATACGGCCATGCGTCATCCTCTTCCTCAAACCAATAGCCGCACTCCGACACATCCTTATCATGTCCGGGAAATGCCAGCCGGGGCACATTGAACATATGAATGCGGGGGTTTTTGTTTTCATGCGCCGCGCACTGCATGTCCTCCCACTGTGCGTCATAGCACAGGAAAAATTCCATATTGGACTGTCCTCCTGCGATCCATACCTCTCCCACCGAAACATCCCTGATGGAAAGCGTCTCTTTCTGGCAGGTGATTTCCATGCACAGCCCTTCCGCGGCCTCCATCGGCGGCAGCGTACAGCGCCAGCTTCCGTTCTCCACACGGCAGACGACCCTGCTGCTGGCAAGCGCAACCGTCACCTCTTCCCCTTCCGGCCCTTCGCCCCAGACGGCAATTTCTTTCTGCCGCTGCAGGACACATCCGTCCTGAAATAAAATACCTGTTTTCAACTGCTCCATTTCCTTTTAACGCCTCCTGCAATGTAAATAATGATCTGTTTTTAAAAACCATTATAAAACAATCCGGCAGATTTGTCCTCATTTTTCCAGCAGCCAGTCCAGATTAAACTGTGTATAGCACAGGCAATTGTTGGGCAGCGCTTCATACAGCAGGCCGATGCTGCCGTTTTCCTGAACGCACATGCAGGAATAGGAAAAAATATTGGTGAAAATGGGATCCTCCGCTGTTTTCCAGGTTCCCTCCAGTTTTATTTTTTTATGGGCTTTCCAGGTGATTTGACAGTCCTCCCCCACTTCTCCCAGCGATATGGTTCCGTCCGTTCTTCTGATATCCTCTCTGTTGTTTTCTCCCGAGGGGTAGGAACAGAGCACATACTGTCTGCCCTTCTGCATTCCCTCCGGATACCTCCACGGAAAATTTTCTTCCGTTCCTTCATCCACGGGAAGGGCAATCAGGGATTTCTGACAGGACTGCACGAAAAGCTGCGTTGCCTTTCCTTCCACCCAGTGTTCACCGCCGTCCCGGCTGTAGGAAACCGGGGTATACCCCGGATGGCGGGGCCTGCCGAAGCTCAGTATTGTTCCATCGGAAAGCTCTGCTGCCTGCACTTCATCGCAGTTGTACATATTTTCCTCACTGCGGCGCCAGGTAATTCCGTTGTCATCGCTGTATATTACGGAAGCGCTGTTTTCGCTTTTGCAGCTTTGGTACACCGAAATCAGGATTCTATTGTTTTTCCGGGGATCCTTTTGCCTGGAAAGCCTGAGCCCCGCCCCGGGGCCTGTCCCCAGGAAAACACCCTCCCCATCCCTCTTTACCATGGGCGTCAGATCCACGGGCTGCTCCCAGTGCTCTCCGCCGTCCCGGCTGATTGTCATCCACAAATGCATGGCAGCGGCCGCAACAAGGGGGGCGGGATCCGTTTCCAGCACCCTGTAGCCGGAGGGTACCTGCTCCCCCGGGCCGGCCATGCGTTTCCTGACAAATTCCGGCGTTTCCCGGGGAAATGAGGGCTTATTCCAACTTAAATACACATTACCCACGTAAATATCCTCTCCCTCTCCCTCTCCCGGTTTTTCCGGGATCAGCGGAGGCTCCCTGTCCAGATAATCCGCTTCTCCCACCGCATAATATAAATCCCCCAGCGTCTGGAAGCCGTGGGACGCAGAATGCTTCTGCGGCATGTAATATCGGGTCCTGCGGCCCTCGGGATCATAAACCCAGCCCTGCTCCCTGACGGTATAGCAGTTCCCCTTCTGTGCCTCCGGCCGGTCACCCACGCGGGTATCGCCGTCAAAGAGCATGAGGCGGCTTTTCCCATCGATTTCTATAAAGGCATTTTCCTCCAGCCACTCCCTTTTCCAGAAGCCCATGCTTTCGGGGAACATATCCATAACCGCTATTACTGTCCCGTCCTCCGCCTGCACCATGCAGGGATCGATGACAAAAGGCGAATGCCAGTCATAAAAATCCTGCGGCGCATGATGGGCCTGCAGCGTGATTACCCGCTGAAGCTTTCCAAAGCTCTTTCCCCCATCCAGGCTTCTTCTCACTCCGAAGCCAAGCCAGCCCCAGTCCGCCCCTTCGTTTCCCACATCCGCGGCGGCGATGATCACCTCTCCCTCCGGTGCCCGGGCGCTAATCAGGGAAGGGATCCGGCATCCCTTCAGATCTCCCAGCTCCTCCTCCCTTCCCGCCAGCTCCGGTATTTTCAGCCTGCTGCCGTCCGTACTTACGAACAGCGGTTTATTTTTACTTTTCCACGGTTTTCCCATCTGTGTTCTCCTTTCCCTTTTCCACCAGTCTGCCATGGGAACGGCCGCATAGCAATGGCAGGGCTTCATTCTGTTTTTACTTTCATAAAGATTTACATAACCGTATACTGATTTCATAGCTGGCTGTTAAAGAAATCAAATACTCATGGCATGTCTGCCTGGCCCGTTGCCCGTGGAAATAAAAAACGCCCTTCCGAATCAACGGAACAGGCGTTTTCCTTCATTATGCACTTTATTCCCACCGCAGGCCGATATTCTCCTGGGCGGGGCCGTCCAGCACCTTGCCTTCATAATCAAACCGGGAGCCGTGGCAGGGGCAGTCCCAGCTTTTTTCGTCCGGGTTCCAGGTCAGCTCGCAGCCCAGGTGGGGGCAGCGGGCGGACACCAGGTGCAGTGTGCCCGATTCATCCCGGTATGCGCCGATTTTTCCATTGCCGTATTCCACCAGATGACCCTCGCCCGGCCTGAGATCCTCCAGATGCTCGCCGCCCGTCGCATTACGTTTCCCCACATAGCCCTTTATGGTACAGCCTGCCTGCTTCGCCAGGCTTTCCGCCGCATCCCAGCCAAACCTGGAGGGCGTGAACACCTCCTTTGCGGGATTTTCCTTTCCGGTAATCAGATCGGTCAGCAGCCGCGCCGCCACCATGGAATGGCTCATGCCCCATTTGCCGAAGCCCGTGGCCACGTACCAGCCGGGCGCTGCCGGGGAGAAACGGCCAATATAGGGGACCGCGTCCAGTGTCATGCAGTCCTGGGCCGACCAGGCCGCCTCCTCTTTGCAGTCCGGCCAGTAGCTGCGGGCGCTGTTTCGCAGGCGTTCGTATCTGCCTCCCTCATTCGCCCCCGTACGGTGATTGCAGCCGCCGAGGATCACCAGCTCCTTATCCTCCAGGCGAAGGCCGCGGAAGGAGTAATCTCCCTCGTCCATGCCGTAATACATGCCTTCCATATGACCTGCGCCGGACAGAGCAAGGCAGTAGCTTCTGTCCTGATGCATCCTGGCAAAATAATAGCCGGGCCGGTTAATAAAAGGGAAATGTCCGGCAAAAACAATATGTTCCGCCGTCACATCGCCGCCTGCTGTGGTAATCACTTTCCCTTCCACACGCTTCACCTCCGTGTTTTCATAAACCGTCAGTTCGCCTGCGATGTTAAAAAGAAATTCCAGCGGGGAAAAGCAGGCCTGCCCTTCCATTTTTGCCGCGCCCGCCACCGGAAACGGCAGCTGGGTATCCGTCACAAAGGTAACCGGAAGCCCCAGTTCGTCACAGGCGCGCACCTCATTTTCCACAACATCCCGTTTACAGCGGGTATACAGGTACGCCGGGCAGTCCAGCCACCGGCATTGGATGTTCCGGCTTTGCACCAGGCTGCGGTAATCCTCTACCGCCCTGCTGTTTGCCCGGGCATAAAGCGCCGCCTTTTCCTTTCCCTGGCTGTGGATCAGGCCGTCATAAATCAGACCGTGCTGTGCCGTGATTTTGGCGGTGGTGCTTCCTGTCTGCCCCTCGCCCACATGCCCTGCCTCCAGCACGATTGTTTTCACCCCTGCTTCCTGCAGGAAAAAGGCGGTCAGGATGCCTGCCATCCCGCCGCCTATCACCGCCGCTTCCGTTTGAATATGACCGGAAAGCGCCAGCCTTTCCGGGTTATGAGTTATTTTTCTCCAGATAGAATCCATGCCGCACACCTCTTATCCGCCAGCTTCGGGCAGTTCTGCTATGTTCCTGTTATGCATAGTGTGGGCAGCGCCGATGAATTCTATACGGCTTCTTTTCTTTTTTCAGTGACCCTTCTGCACAGCTGCAGGCCCAGCAGCAGCACAATGGGAAATACGATGGCCGCAAACAGGCCCGCCGTGAGCCTGCCGTCAAAGGCATCGGAAACCATTCCCACCAGAGTCGGCCCGGAGGAACAGCCCAGATCGCCGGCCAGGGCAAAAAAGGCGAACATGGCGGTGCCGCCTCTGGGACATTTTTCCGCTGCCAGGCTGAAGGTGCCCGGCCACATGATGCCTACCGAAAGGCCGCAGAGCCCGCAGCCTGCCAGGGAAAGCAGCGGAATGGGGGACAGGGAAGCCAAAAGGTAACTGGCCACGCACAGCAGGCTGCTTGCCGTCATGAAGGCGATGAGATTGATTTTCTCACTGAATTTCGCATAAAAGGCGCGGGAGGTTCCCATCAGGATGGCGAACATGCACGGGCCCGCCAAATCCCCTATGGTTTTGGATACCTTCAGGCCGGTTTCCGCAAAGGCGGAGGCCCACTGGCTCATGGCCTGCTCCGACGCCCCTGCACACACCATGGTGATGGCAAAAATCCAGAACAGCTTGCCGGAAAGCAGCTCCTTTACGGACATTCCCTGTCCGTCCTCATTCAGGGAACGCACCGGCACAAGGCAGAAATATACCGCATTCAGCAGCGGCACCAACGCCCAGATAAAGCTCAGGATTCTCCAGTTATGTATCCCGGCCAGCGCAAAAAACAGCGTGGAAATCAGGATGACCGCCACATGGCCCCAGCAGTAGAAGGAATGCAGCAGGCTCATGGCCGCCGATTTCTGGTCAAAGGGGCAGGCCTCCACGATAGGGCTGATCAGCACCTCTATCAGGCCGCCGCCGATGGCGTAGAAGAAAATGGATATCAGCATGCCCACGTAAGGGTCCGGCAGCAGATCCGGCAGGACCCCTAAGCCCGCCAGGCCCGCAGCCGCCAGCACATGGGCGGCTACGATGGATACCTTATAACCTATTTTGTCCACAAAACGCGCGGACAGGAAGTCTACCACCAGCTGAATGCCGAAATTGATGGTGACCAGCAGTGTTATTTTTTCCAGGGAAATCCCGTAGGATGCGATAAAGGTGGTAAAAAGCAGCGGTACAAAGTTGTTGACAATGGCCTGGGTGATATAGCCCAGATAGCTTGCATACAGGGTGTGGCGGTAGCTTTTCAGCACGGAGCCGCCGCGGGTGGTAACATTGGTTTCCATAATATTTTCGTCTCCTCAAAAACAGTCTTTTCTGTTGTGATTCCCGGGCTTATGGGAGCCGGGTTTTTGCATGTCAGGGACAGGGCAAATTGCTGTGCAGTTTTGTCTGCGGAGGGTTTTGCGGGCTGGAAATTGCATGTGGTGCTTTTCCCCGGCAAAGCTTTTTCAACAGCATTTTTCTTTGCTTGCATCAGGCCTGACAATTTAGTATTATAAAGTCACATTCCGAATAAAAATAGTGATTTTTTGTCATTATTTATGATATTTATTGAATTATCCGGTCATTTTATGTATTTTCCCTTTGCAGCGGGGCAATTCCTGTTTTTCCATATGCCCGGGCACATAAATATATCCTGTAATCTTCTGCAGCGGTAATAAAATGGAGGTGTTTTCATGCAGCTGGCCCATATAGAAGTCGGCTCCGATTTACAGGAGTTGACAAAGCACGGATCCAAAGCCTTCCCCTTCCAGGCCTATCTGGATGATATGTCGTTATATTATGCAGGCAGCATTCCCTGGCACTGGCACCGGGAGTTTGAACTGTCCGCGGTGGTTTCCGGGCAGGTTTCCTTAATGACTGCTTCGGAGTCCCATATCCTGCGGGAGGGGGATGGTATTTTCATTAATTCTGATATACTGCACAGCGCCTCTTCTGCAGCAGACGGCCGTTGTGTCATGTATAATTTTGTGTTTGCCCCGGAGCTTATCCAATCCTCCACGGACAGCCTGATTATGGAAAAATACCTGTATCCCCTGATGAATAACAAAAGCTTTTCCAGCTATATTTTTCACAGGGAAGAGGCCTGGGAGGCGGAGTGTATCCGCACCATGCTTTCTATGTATGAAGCATCCCTGCAAAAGGACTTCGGCTATGAGTTGAAGATTCAAAGTCATATTGGCAGCCTTTTTACCGCGTTTGCATCCCATCTGCCCGCCGCATTCGCCCCGGCACAGAATGCGGGACGTGAGGAAGAGCTGCTGAAGGATATGCTGCATTACGTTGAGCTGCATTTACAGGAGCCGATAACCCTGAAGGAGCTGGCCTCCTCCTTTCATGTCAGCGAAAGCACCTGCAGCCGACTGTTCCGCCGTCATTTATCCATTTCCCCCTTCGGGTACATACTTACCTGCCGAATTGAAAAAAGCCTGCCGCTGCTTTCCGATACCAGGCAGACCATTACGGAAATCGCCTATGCCTGCGGCTTCCATGATACCAGTTATTACTGCCGGACCTTTAAGCGGATGAAGGGCATTACCCCTCTGCAGTTCAGGCGGCTGTCCGTTAGCAGCAGCTCTGATGGCTGAGCTGACGCGGCCGTTGGCAATGGCTCCGATAGCCGAACGGCCGCGGCCGTTACCTTGCAGAGCGCTGTTCCCAGTAAATACTGCGCAGCCGTTCATCCATTGTTTCCACAAACGTTCTTTTATACAGAAGAAAGTCCTCCAAATCCATAAGAACATGGTATAGGGCCGCCCTGTTTTCAAATTCCTCCCTCGTCCCGGGAAGCGGCTCCGCCTTCATCTGTTCCATCACCCCATGGAGGCGGGCAAGCTGGGCCTTGGGATCGTTAGGTTCATGGATATATGAGGCGCAGTATTCCATAAAAGAGGCCACCTCTGCAGCCTGTCCCGGCAGTGAGCTCAGCTTGATAAGCTCTCCGTGCAGGTTACAGAGCACAAGGCACTGTTTTGTCCGCATCTCAAAATAGCGCAGATAATAGCCGGCATGGGGCCGGAGGATATTATAACGGTATTCATACGCCTGTTCCCGGAATCCCTCCAGCCTGCTTTCCAGAAGCTCCAAATCCTCCCAGGCCCTGTCCTGCCGTCCGCTTCCCGACAGGTACGCCGCCAGCTCCTCCAATATCTTCTTTAATTCACCCTCCGTCAGCCGCACATGCGCCAGCAGCTTTTTTCTGCGTCCGGCATTGTTCTGGAACAGGTTCAGCAGTATTGCGAAAAAAATACCGATTATCACCAGCGCAAGTTCATTCCTGATAAAAGCCGGGCTGAAGTCCCCCGTTTCCAAAAAATGGGTGCCTATGACCGCATTGACGGAAATCACCGCCCGCCAGTCCATCAGGGTAAAAATAACGGAAATAAGAAATACGTACATACCATAGGCCAGCCAGTCCCCGGGCATATGCCGGAACAAAAGCCGGCAGAGAAACACGGACAGAACAAATGACAGGAGCCGGTAACAGGAGAGCTTGAGTGTCTCCCACCGGGTAGTCAAAAGGGTCAGCAGGGTAATCGTCCCTGCCGAGGCTGCGAAATCCAGCTGCAGCTGCCGGGCGATATACATGGAAATGCAGCTTCCCGTTGCTATTTTCAGGGCGGGGATTGTGGTGTGCATTATTTTTTTACTGCCGTTTCTTTTATTTTTACTGCTATTCCTTCGCTTATTTTCATTAATCATTCTGCTTCAGGGCCTTTCTGAGCGAATCAAATCCTAATACTATGGTAAGCAGTTTCGGAGATTTCATGTAAATATCTTCCTAGCATACTTTTTATTACTGTTTCAGCATAAAAATCTTGACTTAGAGTTGACTCAATGGGGTATGCTTTTTATCAGCCTGATAAAATTTACACAAAGAAAGAAGGATGCAGCATGGAAAAAGCAAAGGTTTATTTTACAAAAGAACTTACCCCCGAAGCAATGGAGCGCATGTACCGGGTTCTGGGAAGCGGGCTTTCCGGGGAAACGGCAGTCAAAGTACATTCCGGAGAGATGGGGAACCAGAATTTTATCCGTCCGGATTTTATGAAGAAGGTAATAGAAGCCGTAAACGGCACCGTTGTGGAATGCAATACAGCCTATGAAGGAAAGCGGAATACCACAAAGGAGCATTGGGAAACCATGAAGGCACATGGCTGGACGGAGCATTTCCGGGTGGATATCATGGATGAGGACGGGGAACTGGAGCTGCCTGTGGAGGGCGGGAAACAGATTTCCGTCAATTATGTGGGAAAGAATCTTCAAAATTATGATTCCATCCTGGTGCTTTCCCATTTTAAAGGGCACCCCATGGGCGGCTTCGGCGGCGCCCTGAAGAATATTTCCATCGGAATCGCCTCTTCTCACGGCAAAGCACATATCCACGGCGCAGGCCATCCGGAGGCCATGTGGACCGCAGATCATGATTCCTTCCTGGAAGCCATGGCCGATGCTGCCAAGTCAATCGTGGCGTATCGAAAGAACCATATTGCCTTTCTCAACGTTATGTGCAATATGTCCGTTGACTGTGACTGCTGCGCCGTGGCAGAGGATCCGAAAATGGCGGATATCGGTATCCTTTCCTCTCTCGACCCGGTAGCCCTGGATCAGGCGTGTCTGGATCTTGTTTATAGTTCCGAGGATCCCGGCAAAAAAGATTTAATTGAAAGAATCGAATCCCGCAACGGTGTGCATACGGTGGAAGCGGCGGCGGAAATTGGTGTGGGAACCAGGGAGTATGAGCTGATCTGCATTGACTGATATCAATTGATATTTTTATTCCCGCGAGCAACGAGTCAGGCAGCCATGCTTGCATGGCTATTTGGCGACTGCCGCGAGGGTCAAATACCCTGCTCGCAGCGGGGTATTTGATTGACTGAGTGAAGCTCATTTAATTGTGCAAGATAAAAAACCAGCTCCGGCAGGCTTTACTGTCCCGCGGAGCTGGTTTTTATCCATTGGAATTATTTTGTATTAATCTGACACCGCCTTACATAGTTTCTTAAAAAAAGCGATTCCGAATTTTATAAAGGTATGGTAGCCCTCCAGCCGCAGCTCGGCATCATACTGTTTTTCTTCAATCTGGGCAAGCGCTTCGGCGGCCTTTTGTTCCAGCTGTGCATACGTATCCGCCACCTTTGTTTCTATGATAACCGCCAACCCTTCATAAGGTGCCGAACGGATGATGATATCACTTCTCCCCAGCCCGCTTTCCCGGTTTGACTGTATGAGATAGCCATCCATCATTTTCAGAAGTCCTGCCGTAAAGCCGTGATAATAATCTTCCTTATAGTCAAAGAAGCTGACTGTTTCCATCAGATTCCTGGAAAGCTCCTTTTCCAATAAAGAGGTGTCTTTTTTCAGCAGGGCTTTATATAAAGCCGAAAAATCCTTTTGCCGGATTTGACGGTTGAACCAATCCATAATCGTATTCCGGTAAATATATTTTATCTCCGCGTTGGGAATCGCCAATACGATATAAATGGTATCCGCCTGCATATGTTCTCCGACCTTTTTCAGATAGCCTGTAAAGAACAGGAAATTCCACAGATTATCCTGTGAACTGTGTATTTCTTCATAGGTGATATCCTCATGCACGGGTTTTTCAATGTATTCTCCGGCAATCAGCGCTTCCAGTTCCTGCTTGACACCGGCATCCGCTTTCTCTATCATATCACGAATGATATCATTTGATGAAGTATTCGCCCAATATGGCCGGGGCAGTGCGTTAATGTCATTCTCAGCCTCTTTCACATAATTAATCATGCTCCACGGATTATATACTTCAGTATTGCCGAAAAGATAACCATCGTACCATCGCTTCACTTCTTCCTTTTTTTCCTCGATATTATAAAATTGGAGCATTTTTTCCACTTCCGGAACTGTAAAACCAAAATGCTCGGAATATCTCCCGCTTAAGACTGAGATTATTTCCAGATTATTCAGACCAGTGAAAATGCTTTCTTTGCTAATTCTCAGGCAACCGGTAATAACAGCAAATTCCAAACTGGAATTGGTCTTAAGAGCAGATTCAAACAGTGATCTGATAAAATCTGTCATTTTTCCATAAAAACCTCTGAACCAGGCATTTTCCAGGGGTACGTCATATTCGTCCAACAAAATAATTACATTTTTCTGATATACCTTCTGCAGGCATCTGGAAAGGAACTTCACAGCCTTAAAGCACTCCGCGTCAGAAGCCTGTTTCCTTATGAATCTCTGAAACTGCTTTTTTTCCTCTTCGCTGAGTTCATTACTTCCAAGCACGCTTTTGTGTCTGTCAAATTCCATGGCAAGTTCATCGATAATACTGGCATAGGCCATTTCAAACGTAGGCTGCTTCGCCGATTTCAGTGACAGGCTGATCACCGGATACTGCCCCATATGGTCGGTGTATTCCACACCGGCATCCATAATTTTCAGGCCTTCAAACAGATAGGAGTTGTCAATATTTTCTCCTTCCTTTGTCAGTTCTTTTTCAAAAAAATACCGCAGCATACTTAGGGCCAATGTTTTTCCAAATCTCCGGGGTCTGGTAAACAAACTTACCCCACTGCCATTATCCAACAGTTCCTTAATAAATAATGTTTTATCAATATAATAATATTTTTTATCTATAATCTTCTTAAAATCCTCTATCCCAACAGGTAATGCTTTTTTCATTCTTACTGCCTCCCATTTCAAACTGCTTCTCCAAAATTACTTTTTCACGTATTCCTGTAAATATTCTAGCATGCCAGACCAGTTTCTGCCATCAAATCTTTCACCTGTTTTCCTATTCCAGTGAATACAATCAATTACATTCAGGTCATGCTTATAACTTTCCCTGTAAGGTTTCTGTAAAACATTTTATACTGAATACACACAAAAAAACCGGCAAACACACCATAATTGTGTATTTGCCGGTTCTTCTGTTCTCATCTATTATACGCTTTCAGGCAACGGCCAACATCTCACCCACGCTCCAGACACAGAAAGCTCAGCCCCGGAACCACAATGGCATTCCCGTCAGGCCCGGCCGTGCACCGCCTTATGCAGCTTTCAGCCTCCGTCTCATGGGCCATACGCCCTTCTCCCTGCAGCCCGTCCTTCAAAAACCAGTGTCCTTCCGGCAGGGCCGTCTGCACCGCCGCGCCGGAGTGGTTCACGATATAGAGCTGCTCCTTACCGCTTACCGTTTTCACAGCCAGGGCAAAAAGATTTTCCGCTCCCGTCTCTGTACAAGCCGCTGTACAGGGCTCAAAGACACGGGCAAACATGGCAAAAATTTGGCCCATGCAGGACAAATAACAGGTTTCTTTCGTTGCCTCAATGATATTCTGCCCCCAGGTATTGCACATGTTATTGAAATTAGCCAGCGCAAACTCTCCGCCGTAGCTGATGTAATCCAACAGCCTGTGCGCGCCGTTTAAGGCATAGTTCCAGCTAATCTGCTGCACGCCAAAAATATTGGCATAATCATTGGTCACTTCCCCATGCCACCTGAAATCCTGCGGCATGGCAGGGTTCTCAAAAGGCTCCGGGCTATGGCAGGAGGGCAGCCATTCCGTGTTGACCAGCTTTAGGGCCGTACCGTTTTTCCGGTTATATTCCCTGATAACGGGAAGGATTTTGTGGACAAAATCCGGATCGCCCTGCCTGTAAATCACATACTGGATATCCTTTCCCGCAATCTCCAGCATATCCGGCAGAAGATCCGGGGAATAGGTATAAGCTGCCATCATCAGCTCGATGTCAGGATCCGCCAGCCGCATTTCCCTTGCGAATTTTACACACTCTTCGGCATACTGGCAGGCCGTCCATTTTCTTCCCGGCTCATTGTCCATTTCAAACAGCCTGACCCCGTAAGGCTCCTTATGCCCGTTTTGCATACGAAGGCGCCCCATTCCCACATTCTCCGGCGCATTCAGGTATTCCACCATCTGCCTGGCCTTGAAGGGCTCCGAGGTCATCATATTAAAACAAAGCTGCGGTTCAAAGCCCACCAGCTGGGACAGCTGCAGGAATTCGTCCAGCCCCACATCGTTTTCCTCCAGGCCGCCCCAGTAAAAGCTGGGCTGCGGCTCCCTTCTGTCCCGGTCGCCGATGGAGCTTTCCCAGTTGTAGAAGCTGACAAAACAGCCTCCGGGAAAACGCACCACGCTGGGGGCCGCCTCCTTCAGCTTTTCCACCACGTCAGCGCGCCAGCCGCCCAGATTATCGGCAGGCATCAGCGAGGCAAAGGAAAGCACCAGCGTGCCCGGAAAGGAAAAGGTCAGACAGATTTGTGCATTTCCCCCGCAGGCTTCCTCCCATTCCCAGGTAAACAGGCGGGGAACCGTGGTCAGGGCAAAGCTGGTCTCCTGCGTTCCTATTTTCACAGTCAGAAGCTCCGCCTTTTCGCTGTGGATGGTATCCCCGAAGCCGTTCAGCCCGGCCTCGCTCATATCTCCCCTGACGCCTGCAAAAATCCGGAACTGATACCGTTTCCCCTTCTGCAGATGGAGCCCCTTCTGCAAAAGCCCGCATTCGCTCCCATCCGTATTCTTAAGAAGCAGCGATGTCATTCCCTTATAGGTATGGGTTCCGCAGGTATGCTCCCGTTCCGGCGCGCCGATCACCTCCCAGTCATTTTCCTCATAGCCGCTGTGCCAGAAGGGCGCATTGCTGTTATAATGCTCCTTATCCAGCCCCAGCCACTCCCAGGTGGCGATTTTAATGGCCGGCACATCCCGGAAGGCGCGGTTGTAAAGCATTTCGCTCCACATCCCGTTCACCTGCCTGCCGAACCCGGATTCAATAAAATTCCCGAAAATCCGCCGGCCCGCCGGTTCCTTTGTCCATTCCTTTTCCACAATAATTTCCGCCATATCCCTTTTCCTCCCGATTCTGGCAACATTTCAGGCAGCTGCTCTTTTTATTCTGCCACAGGTACATGCAAATGGCAATCAGCCCTTCACTGACCCAACCATAACACCTTTTTCAAAAAACTTCTGTGCGAACGGATACATAATGATCAGCGGCAGTGCGGAAAGCACCATGCAGGCCAGCTCGATGGTCTTGTAATTCGCCGCGGAGTTGGATACCGTTGTCAGCACGGAGGCTGCCCCTGCGCTCATCGTCTCACCCAGCTGCGCAGCGGAAGCGCTGGCCTTTGTGATGGAGAGCATGTAGTAGGACAACGTCTGGATTTCTGCGGATTTCGTATAGTACAGCGTCTGGGTGTAATCGTTCCAGGTGGCAACCGCCGTGAAGATCCCCAGCGCACTGATTACCGGCTTGGAAAGCGGGATTACCAGTTTAAAGAAAATCGTATACTCGCTGGCGCCATCGATTTTGGCGGATTCGAACAGGGATTCCGGAATCGACTTGAAGTTGGTATTGAAAATGATTACATTATAAAACCCGCCGAACAGCGCCGGAAGGATATATACCCAGTAGGTATTGTAAATATGCATGGCGTTAAACAGGATAAAATACGCGATAACGCCGCCGTTTAAGTACATGCTGACAAAACCGATTACGGTATAGAATTTTTTCCCCACCAGATTGTCCCTGGAAAAACCATAGGCAAACATGGAGGTAAAAAGCGTCTGTATCACCGTAACGATAATGGTTCTGGTAAAGGTAATCCCGAAGGCCCTGAAAATTTCAGGGTTTTTCAGCACCGACTGCCAGCTTTCCAGGGAAAACTCGCCGGGCAGCAGCATGGCATAGCCGTTTTTGGCGATATCCTGCGCACTGTTTAAGGAATTTATCAGGGAATACCACACCGGATAAACCGTGATTATCATAATAAGTATCATCACTGCGGTAAGGAGAACGGAAAAACGTTTCTCCTTCCTTGACTTGATTTTATTCATAGGAACCCTCCGTTTTCCGATCAGAACAGCCCGTTGTCCGTCAGTTTATTGGATACAAAGTTGGCGGTGGTCAAAAGGATAATTGCCAGGATGGATTTGAAAATATTTACAGCCGCCGCCATACCGAACTGCAGCTGCTGCAGGCCGACTTTATAAATATAGGTGTCAATCACTTCACTCTTTTCCAGGTTAAAGGAATTCTGCAGCACGTAAAGCTGGTCGAAGTTATTGTTCATGATACCGGCCACGGCAAAAATCACCATGATCACAATGGTTCCCTTGATACAGGGAAGAGTCACATAACGCATTTTCTGCACTCTGCTTGCCCCGTCCAGATCGGCCGCTTCATAAAGCTCCTGATCCACGCCGGAAATGGCCGCCGTGTACAGAATAGTGCTCCACCCTAATTCCTTAACCAAATTGGAAAGGATGGCAATCGCCCAGAAATATTTCGAATCCGCCATAAAAACGATAGGCTGCTCAATCACGCCCAGCTTCAGCAGAATCTGGTTGAAAAGCCCGCCGTCCCCGCTCAGCAGCGTGATAACAATACCGCCGAATACTACCCAGGAAATAAAATGCGGCATATAGGTCACCGTCTGGACAAAGCTTTTGAATTTGGGGCGGGCTATTTCATTGATGAACAGGGCGAACAGAATCGCCATCACAATATTCACCAGGTTTCCGATCAGGTTAATGCCCAGCGTATTCACCAGCATGCGTTTGAAGTCAAAATTGCCGAATATCACCTTAAAATTCTGGAAGCCATACCAGGGGCTGGTGAATACGCCTTTAATGCCCTCTATGACACTGTAGTTTTTAAAAGCCAGCAGCAGGCCGAAAAGCGGCACAATGGAAAACAGCAGCATCAATACGGTTCCGGGGAGCATAAGCGTATGCAGCTGAAGCTGTGTGGCCCTGTCATAGCCCAGCCGGAATCCCGTAGTTTTTTTCTTTTTACTTTTCATATAGAACCTCCGTCTTCCTCAGGCAAACATAAGGCTGCCGCGTTTTGCGGGCCAGCCTTATGCTGCCGCCGGGGATTATTTGTAAAGTCCGGCGTTTATATCTTCGATTTTGTTGCCCTTCTTCTCACAGTACTCCTGGTATACTTTGTTGTATTCCTCGTCAATCGCTGTGATTTCATACTGATCCAGGGTGTCGAGCATGTTCTGGTATTCCTTTTCAAAGGCCTCGTCGGAAGCAGCCGTTACGATTTTTGCCTTCTGGGATTCCAGATAGGTCTTGATCTGGGAAAGCTTGATACCCAGGTCGCTGGAAGGCTCGATAACCGTGCTGTTTTTGAAGCCCAGCAGGGAATCATCATAAATGTATGTATCCTTGTAATTGCCGAATGCAGGCATCAGCGCTACTTCCACGCCTCTGTTGCTTGTGGGATCCGGAACAGGCTCCGTATTCCTTTCAAAAGAGGTGTTGGCAAACGGCCACATCAGTACATTGTTGTCATACTCTTCCGCCAGCTTCTTCTTACCTTCTTCCGTTTTTGTTACAATGCCTTTTTCGTCAATCGTATAGTCCGTTCCTTCAATACCATAATAATTAAGGAGCAGTCCTTCCTGGCTGGAAGCCCAGCTTAACAATTTTGCAATTTTTTCAGGATTCTTGCAGTCCTTGGAAACAAGGGTCTGAATCCAGCCGGTGCCTGCGGACTGGTTAACGGGCATGGCCGGTCTGGCGCCGTTGGAGGCAAGGATCGGTCCGAAGGATACCCAAGGCATATTTGTTTTGTCCTGCTGTGCCTGGTTACCGATCCAGCAGAATACTCTCTTTGCATCCAGATAGGTCTTCAGGGCGGTTTCATCAATTGTAAGGGTATTCACATCCAGATAGTTTTTCTGTACCAAGGTATTCAGGAATTTCAGGCCGTTTTTATATCCCGGGCTGAGTTCCATATGTCTGTAATTGCCGTTTTCATCCACCGGCACTGCACCGAAGTTCCAGGAAACAATGCCGTCCAGGCTGGAGTTAATCCAGAGGTTGCACTGCAGCACTACCGGCAGGACGCTCTGTCCGTCCACCTGATAGCCGGAATTTTTCACTTTTTCACAGGCAGCGTAGAAGCCTTCCTCCGTCTGTACGTCCTCCTGGGTAATTCCCAGCGCATCCATGATTTCCTTATTGAACATGATACAGCTGTTGCTGCCCTTTTCCACTACGTCAATCCATACCTGATCATCGGGAGGGAATACCTTCCTGTTATCCTTGGATTCCATATGGCTGGGATAAGAATACCAGCCGCCGTAGGTATCTGTCAGAGCCTGCTTGATATCCTCCGGGAAGTCCTTGAGCAAATGGGATTCCGGATCATAGGTTTCCAGGAAGGTTTTCATATCCCATACCTTGTCCGCTGCCACAAGCTGCTTATATATGTCCGCATCCGTAATGGACATCATATCCGGAAGCTCTCCTGAGGCGATCATCAGGCCCAGCTTTGTGGTTGCATCCGTAGGCGGCTGCTCTATTTTCAGGGTAAGCCCGAAATTTTCTTCTATGTATTCAGTCGCCGGTGATTCCTTGGTGGACCAGTTTGCTGTCGCAGGTCCCCATCCGGATACATCAGAAAACCAGTAAAGCTCGCTTGTTCCCTCACTGGAAGCAGAAGCATCTGCCGGGGCATTCTCCCCTGAAGCCTCACTCTGGGCCGCCTGTGTCCCTGCCGCCCCTGTTTCAGCCGAACCGCACGCTCCCAGGCTCAAAACCATAGTTCCGGCCAGTGCCAACGCGCACATTTTCTGCAGTACATGTCTTCTCATAACCATTCCTCTTTCCTTCTTTATTAACAGTCCGGAAAACCGGACTGTTACCTTTTTCATAATTCCATTTATCTGTACAATGCATTGTAACCTGATGGACTTTATTGTAATTTTTTCCCCGTCCCTTTTGTATGGAAATTATTTTTATATTTTTGTCAAAAATTTAGATTTCCCTGTACAAAACAAATAAAGGCCGCGGATTTTTTCCCACAGCCTCACAATTACTCTTATAAATTTTATAAAATCTTTCACATCTTCCCTCTGTTTTTATCACATCTGCCAATCCAGCACACCCCTGCCACATAGCCAAAGGAATGCGTCCGCCTGTGTGGGGCTGCTGCTGTATTTCTTCTCCGGGGGCGGCTTTGGGGGAGTTTCCGGTCCATAGGAAAAAACGGTGATGTTTCTTACTGCTTCCGGAGGCCGGAATTCTGCCGCCCCTAGCGGCCTGTCTGA
>NZ_KE992715.1:2790-104350 GCF_000466465.2 Clostridium sp. KLE 1755 | reverse complement strand
GGCTGCCAAAATGGCGGAACTCCTCACTGCGTTCGTCAGACATCGCCATTTTAGGCGGGCAGCCGCAGGGAAAGCGGAGTCTGTAAGAAATATCTCCATTTTCTCGGGACTCACCTGCAAAAATCCCCGCCCCGGCCAGACAGACGGCAGACAGGAGATAAACAGAAGCGCGGCCTCCGGGGACGGACGGGGAGCCTGGGGCTATGATGAAGGGCAAAAGGATAAGGACAAAAGGGATAAGGGCAAAAGATAAGGGGTTAGTTGGTGTAGAAGTGGTGTTTATGAGTTTTAATGGTTGATATGGGATGAGGAGTTTGGTTTGGAAGGGAGTGATGGAGGATGTGCGGGATTTGCGGGTTTGTTAGCCGGGGGGATATTTCTTTGGAGGCTTTGCGGGGGATGAATGATACGATGTATCACCGGGGGCCTAATGATTCCGGGGCGGAGATTTATGTCGGGGGAGATGGGTACCGGGTTGGATTTGCGCAGCGCAGGCTTTCTATCATGGATCTTTCGGAGCTGGGGCATCAGCCTATGCATTCGGAGGCTGCTTTTGGTGTGGCAGGGCAGTGTGTGAGTGTGGTTTTTAATGGTGAGATTTATAATTTCGGTGAATTGAAGAAGGAACTTTCGGACTACCCCTTTAAGTCTAACTGTGATACGGAGGTGATTATCGCAGCTTACCTGAAATGGGGTATTTCCTGTATTGACAGGATGAACGGGATGTTTGCCATCGCTTTGTATGACAGGAGGTCGGAAGAGGTTTTTCTGGTGAGGGACAGGATCGGGAAGAAGCCTTTGTATTATTGGATTGAGGGCGGTAATCTGGTCTTTGGGTCGGAGCTGAAGCCTTTGATGGCTTGTCCGGGATTTCGGAAGGAGATTCGCAGGGATGTGCTTGCCAGGTTTTTGTATCAGCAGTATATCAATGCGCCGGATAGTATTTTTAAGGATGTTTATAAGCTGGAGCCGGGAGGTGTGCTGCGGTTTCATCAGGGCGAAGTGAAGAAGTGGAAATATTGGGATATCGGACGGGTGTATCATAGGATGCAGGAGCGGCCGGTTGAGGATTTTGATGAGGCGAAGGGAGAGCTGAAGGGGCTTTTGAAGAGCGCTGTGGCTTCCAGGATGATTGCGGATGTGCCTTTGGGCAGTTTTTTGAGCGGGGGTTATGATTCTTCTTTGATGACGGCAATTGCTCAGGAGAATTCGGCGGAACCGGTGAAAACCTTTTCCATCGGGTTTGAGGAGGAGCGGTATGATGAGGCGGTGTATGCCAGGCAGGTGGCGGAGTATCTGGGGACGGATCATACGGAGGCTTATATTGATGAGAAGGGGATGTTTGAGCTTGTGGAGAGTATTCCGAAGTATTATGATGAGCCTTTTGCAGACAGTTCCCAGATTCCTACCATGTTGGTGTCGGCGCTTGCCAGGGAGCGGGTGACGGTGGCGTTGTCCGGTGACGGCGGGGATGAGTTTTTCTGCGGTTATCAGATGTATGACAGGCTGGCGCAGGCGCAGCGGCTGGATGGGGCGGGAGCGTTTGTCCATGGAGTTCTGGGGCTGCCGGGGCTTAAGGGGGCGAAGCTGGAGGAAAGGCTTGCGGTGAAGGTGCGCGCTGTGTCTGAAAACCGGGATCCGGAGCTGAAAACGCAGGTGTGTCCGCCGGCTTATCTGAAGACAGCCATGGCCTTTGTCCCGGGAAGCGGGCTGGACTGCAGGTATCCGCAGGAAAGCGGCTATCAGGTAAAGGACTGGCAGATCCGCAGAATGCTTCTTGATATGGATACGTATCTGCCGGGGGATATCCTGTGCAAGGTGGACAGGGCTTCCATGAAGTATTCGCTGGAAGCAAGGTGTCCGATTCTGGATAAGGATGTGATGGAGTATTCCTTCCGGCTGCCTCATTCTTTTAAATATGACGGGAAGGAAAAGAAGCGGATTCTGAAGAGTATCGCTTATGATTATATACCGCGTGAAATGCTGGATCGGAAAAAGAAGGGGTTTTCGGTGCCGTTGGATAAATGGTTGCGAGGACCGCTGCGGGAGAGTCTGGAGACGTATTCCGAAAAGGGATTTCTCGGACGGCAGGGAATTTTTGATGCGGATTATGTGAACAGGTTTGTTGCCAGGTATCTGGAGCAGGGAGACGGAGGGCCGGGAAGCGGTTCCAATTATTCCAGGATAGTATGGGCTTTTTATACCTTTCAGCAGTGGTATGCCTGTTATATCAGACAGGCTTAAGGAGTGGTGAAGTTGGGAAAAGGACAGCGTGAGAAAAAGGACAGGAAACAACCGCATATTGCTCTTTTTATCAGCGCGCTCCGTAAGGGCGGTTCGGAACGTGTCCTGGTGAACCTGGCGGAGTATCTGAAGGATAACGGCGTGGAGGTCACTGTGGTGACCCAGTATGAGGGGCAGGGGGAATACTCTCTGTCGCCCGGTATCCGGCGTGTATTCAGCGAGATTACGGAGGAGGAGAAGAGCAGGAGCCGGGTGGTGAACTTTTTCCGGCGGTTTTTCAAGCTGCGGGGTATCTGGAAAGCGGAGCGGCCGGATGTAATTTTGTCCTTTATTGGGAAAAATAATCTGATGGCGCTGCTGACCAGCAGCTTCCTTCGTATTCCGGTAGTGATTTCCGTCCGGGGAGAGCCGAAGGAGGAATATTATTCCGGTGTGCTGCGTTTCTTTGCGAAAACTTATTTTGCCAGGGCGGCGGGAGTGGTTCTTCAGACAAAGGAGGCCATGCAGTTTTTCCCGGAAAGGATCCGGAAGAAAGCGGTGATATTAAAAAATCCGCTGAATCCGTCCTTTGTCAGGGAGCGGTTTGAGGGGGAACGGGAGCGTTGTATCCATGCGGTAGGCCGTATGGATGCCAATAAAAACCATGAAATGATACTGCGGGCGTTTGCTGCGCTGGCGGCGGATTTTCCGGAGGTAAGGCTTGTTATATACGGAAACGGCGAGTGCAGGGAGCCTTTGATAAAGCTTTCAGAGCAGCTGGGGCTTTCGGAACGAATCAGCCTGCCGGGAGCGGTGTCGGATGTGGCGGATAAAATTTACAGAAGCAGCGCTTTCGTGTTGTCCTCTTACAGTGAGGGGATGCCGAATACGCTGATTGAGGCCATGTGTATGGGACTGCCGGTAATTTCCACGGACTGCCCCTGCGGCGGGCCTGCGGAGCTGATTGAGGATGGCGTGAACGGGTATCTGATTCCGCCTGGTGATGGGAAGGCGCTGGAGGAGCGGCTGCGGATTCTTCTTTCCGACAGGGAGAAAGCGGAGAAAATGGGCCGGAATGCATCGAAGCTGCTGGAGGAGTATCGGCCGGAGCATGTGGACAGGACCTGGATGGATTATCTTCTTTCCTTCCTGCCGCCGGCAAAATGAAGGAAATTGGATAAAACTGCACCGTTGTTAAGGCAGGGCCGGAAAAAGTTTCCGTTACAGAGAAAGATAAGCTGTCCGCCGCCGATGAAAAGGGCGGAAGCGGCAGCTGACAGAAAGCAACAGGTAGTATGAAGAAAAAAGAATGGATTAAGACAATTTGTTTCATAGCAGGGTTTTTCCTGATTCTGATACCGCTGACTTATATTATCCGTACGAACGGTGATATTAAGGATATTTTTGTGGGATTTTATGCGGAGAAGGAAGATACGATTGATGTGGTTATGATCGGATCCAGCCCGGTGTATCCGTATTATGCGGGGCCGAAAATCTGGAAGGATACCGGGATTACCTGTTATCCGCTGTCCTCAAACATGCAGCGGCCCAAGGCGGCGGTGCATCTGGTGGAGGAGGCGGAGAAAACGCAGGATCCGGGGCTTTACATTTTTGAACTGCGCATGTACCTGGGACCGGATGAGCGGCTGACCCAGAATATGGCCTATACCAGGGGAGTGACCGATAATATGAAATACTCCTGGAACCGGATTAAGACGATTAATGCGTTGGTGGATCCGGACGGCCCGGAACCGCGTTATACCTATTATTTTGATATTTTCAAGTATCATTCCAACTGGAAAACCATGGTGCTGCCCAGCCAGATTGTAACCTTCCGGTATGAGTGGCCGGATCCGCTGAAGGGCGCTGTCATCAGGGATGATGTGGGTCCCAGTGAGATTGCGGATTTTTCCTGGGTAACGGAACGGCAGGCCATACCGGAGGATCAGGAGGAGGTGCTGCGGGAGCTGCTTTCCTGTCTGCAGGAAAAGGGGCTGAATGCGCTTTTCATCGTTTCCCCCAATACCATGACGGAAGAAAAACAGCGCCAGTATAATTATATTGCGGATATCATTGCGCCTACAGGCTACGGGTTCCTGAATCTGAATGATTATTATGAGGAGCTGGGAATTGATTTTGAAACGGATTTTGATGATTACGGCGGCCATACCAATGCCTTCGGCATGGAAAAATGCAGCGCCTTTTTGGGGGAATATTTGAGCACCCACTATGATTTTGAAGATAAACGGGGACGGGAAGGCTATGAAAGCTGGGATAAGGCGGCGGAACTGTGGGAAGAACAGACAGAGAGCGCAAAGCAGGCCATACTTGATAAAATAGCCCGGAAAGAGTTTAAGGTAATTGAGGAAGAAGAGTAATTTTTTGCAACGGTTCAGGACGATGCGCCGTCCCGAACAGATACTATTTGAAGAATTATTCCGCCAGGTCAGCGCATAAAAAGCGCAGACCGTAAGAAAGCAGGTGAGCCTATGTGCGGTATTGCAGGATTTTGCAACTGGAAAACAGACTGGGAGAAAAACATAAGGAAAATGAATGACCGTATGCGCCACAGAGGGCCGGATGCCTCCGGGATCTGGGCCAGTGAAGACGGCAGTGTTGTTTTCGGCCACCAGAGACTTTCTATTGTGGATCTTTCCGAGAACGGCGCACAGCCCATGCAGTCCCACAGCGGCAGGTTTGAAATCGCTTTTAACGGTGAAATTTATAATTATAAACAGATTGCGAAACGGCTTCTGGATGAAAAAAAGGTGGATCATTTCCGGGGAGGTTCGGATACGGAGGTGCTTCTGGAGGCTATGGAGCATTATGGGGTGAAGGAAGCCATTTCCATGTGCAAGGGGATGTTTGCCATCGCTTTGTATGACAGGGAGGAACGCGTCCTTTACCTTCTCAGGGATCGCATCGGGGAAAAACCCCTGTACTATGGATTTGTCAACGGCAGCTTTGTGTTTGCCTCGGATATCGGTTCCATTGCCGCGCTGGACGGATTCAAAAATGGAATCAATAAGGATGTCCTGGATATTTACTTTGTACATGGTTATATACCGGCGCCTTATTCTATTTACGAGGATATCCGGAAGCTGGAGCCGGGCTGCATACTTACGTTGCGTCAGCCCTTTGCAGAGCCGGAATTGGAGGCCTATTGGTCTGTGAGGGAAGCGGCACGGAAGGGGCAGGAAAACCTGTTTACCGGCAGCCGGGAAGAAGCGGCGCAGGAGCTGGAGCGCCTTCTGAAGAATTCCATACGGGAACAGATGGTGGCGGATGTGCCGGTAGGCGCCTTTTTATCGGCAGGCATTGACAGCAGCACGATTGTGGCGCTGATGCAGTCACTGAACAGCGGAAGGGTGAAAAGCTTTACCATAGGTATGGGAGAAGCAGAGTACAATGAGGCGGAGGCGGCCAGGGAAATAGCGAAAATACTGGGAACCGAGCATACGGAGCTTTATATTACGGAGGAGGATGCCAAGGCTGTCATCCCCAGGCTTGCGTTTATGTTCGGTGAGCCCTTTGCGGATTCCTCCCAGATCCCGACCTATCTGGTGAGTAAAATGACAAGGGAGCATGTAACCGTTTCCTTAAGCGGCGACGGCGGGGATGAGCTGTTCTGCGGCTATACGTCCTATGCCTCGGTGAGCCGTATCTGGAACAAAATGAAGAATGTCCCCTACTTTCTGAGGAAGCCCTGCAGCGGCCTGGTACTTCACAGCCCGCTTGCCAGAAAAGAAATCTTCCGTATCAAAGGAAAGCTTTTGGGCGCAAAGGATCCGGCGGATATTTATCTCCAGTCCCGCCTGACAGATCCGCTCACCATGGAAATTGCAAAGCAGCGGGGGAACCTGCCCTATAAATATACTACGATGCCTGAGGGATACCTGAAGGAGGTCAATCACACGATCATGCTGATGGATATGCTCATGTACCATCCGGATGATATTCTTGTGAAGGTGGATCGAACGGCCATGGCTGTTTCGCTGGAAACGAGGGTGCCGATGCTGGACAAGGATGTGGTGGAGTTCGCCTGGAGCCTTCCTGTGGAGTACGAACGTCAGGGAGAGACGGGAAAGCTGGTTCTGCGGGATGTGCTTTATAAGTATGTGCCGAAGGAGCTGATGGACAGGCCGAAAAAAGGATTTTCCATTCCCATTGCCAAATGGCTGAAGGAGCCGTCCCTGCGGGCCTGGGCGGAAACACTGATTGACCGCAGGACGCTGGAGAGCCAGGGGATGCTGAATCCGGAGATGGTATGGACCATCTGGAAGGATTTCGTGGAAAATGGTGTGTGGCGCATCCAGATCTGGTATATATTGATGTTCCAGGCATGGATGGCGGAACGCAAGCTGGCTGTCTGAAGGAGGTGGAAGCCTTGCGGAAACTGGAAAAATTCACGCCTTTGCCGATACCGGAGGAGGAACAGACGGATAAAATTTCTGTGATAGTAGCAGTCTATAATATAGAAGCCTATCTGGAAAAATGTGTCCGTTCCCTCAGAAACCAGACCTATCGGAATCTGCAGATCATTCTGGTGGATGACGGCGCTACGGACGGCTGCCCGGCCATCTGTGACAGGCTGGCGGAAGAGGATGGCAGAATTCAGGTCATCCATAAGAAAAACGGCGGCCTCTCAGACGCCAGGAATGCCGGAATTGCTGCTGCAGACGGAGAATATATCGCTTTTGTAGACGGGGACGACTGGATTGAGACGGATATGTATGAGAAGCTGCTTTCTGCAGCTAGGCAATTCGATACGCCTCTGGCGGTCTGCAGATACCGGAAGATTTACCGGAACCGGGAGGTGGATGCTTCCACCGGTGCGGCCGTGGTTTTTGACGGCCAGGAGGCCCTGGAATCCTTTCTTATGGAGGAGGATGATATCTGCATCCAGAACGCTGCCTGGAACAAGCTGTACCGCAGGGAGCTGATGGGGGAGCTGCGTTTCCCCACGGGAAAGTATTATGAGGATATTGTGTACACCACCATGCTGCTGGCACGTTCCCAAAAAACGGTTTATCTGGATCTGGCGCTTTATAATTATGTGCTGGAGCGGGAGGGCAGTATCATGGGCGAAGGGCTGGGAAGCCGTATTTTTACGGATCAGATCCCGGCGTATGAAGAAAAGGAAGCGTTTTTGCGTTCCATCGGAAGAGAGGATCTGGCGGATGTACACAGGTATTTTTTCTATAAAAGGCTGCTCCTGTACTATATTGCCCTGGGAAAATCCCAAAAGGATATGAAAGAAAAGTACAGGAGAGTCATACGGGAGAGGCTGCTAACGGATCGCGGGGAAATGGACAGGGTATATGCATGCAGGGCGGCTAACCAAAAGGAAAAGAAAAAGATGGAAATTTTCCTGAAAAGCCCGAAGCTGTATCTGGCGGTAATTATGGTGAATGAACGGTTTCTGATTCCGGTGAAGCAGCGGCTTCGCCGGCATTGAAGACAGAAAATGTGCAGGCTTTTTAAGGTCTGTGATAAGATGGTGCAGATGGGAGCAAGTACAGTATGGTAATTGTGCAATTATCAGGAGGGCTGGGCAATCAGATGTTTGAATATGCCCTTTACCTGAGTCTGAAGGCGAAGGGGAAGGTCGTGAAAATAGACGATATCACCTGCTATGAGGGGCCGGGAACGCGGCCGAAGCAGCTGGATGTATTCGGGGTTTCCTATGAGCGGGCCACAAAGCAGGAGCTGACGGAAATGACGGATTCTTCCCTGGATCCCGTCTCACGTATCCGGCGAAAGCTCACCGGGCGTAAGACAAAGGCATACAGGGAAAAGGATATCAATTTTGACCCGCAGGTAATGGAACGTGATCCGGCGCTGCTGGAGGGATGCTTTCAGAGTGAAAAGTATTTTCAGGACTGCAGGGAGCAGGTGAGGGAAGCCTACCGCTTCCGTGGGATCGAATCCGGGGCTTATCCGCTTCCGGAGGCTTACCGGAGGCTGGAAAAAGAAATCGCAGACTGCAAATCAGTGAGCGTCCACATCCGCAGAGGCGATTATCTGGAGGAAAGCCACGGAGGGCTCTATACGGGAATCTGTACCGAACAGTATTATCAGGAGGCTTTTGCCCGGATGGAAAAGGAAGTGCCGGGGGCAAAATTTTTCCTGTTCAGCAACGACCCGGACTGGACGAGGGAGCACTTTAAAGGCGAAAACCGGATACTGGTGGAAGGTAGCACGGAGGATACGGGATATCTGGATCTGTACCTGATGAGCAAATGCAAACATAACATCATCGCCAACAGCAGCTTCAGCTGGTGGGGCGCATGGCTGAACGACAACCCGGAGAAAAAAGTGACGGCGCCGGCCAGATGGCTGAACGGCAGGGAATGCCGGGATATTTATACGGAGAGAATGATACGCATATGATGGAAAATATTAAAAAGCTGAGTCGTATTTTAAGCAAGGCACAGAAGAAAAAGGTCGGGATGATAGGCATCCTGATATTGATTGGCGGCGTGCTGGAAACAGTAGGCGTAACCGCAATCCTTCCGCTGATTACCGCGATTATAGATCAGGACCGTATGCTGAAAAACGAGACGGTTCAGCAGGTGTGCAGGTTCTTTGGATTTGAATTAAGCAGGGAGAATTATACCCAGCTGATTTTGCTGCTGCTGTTACTGGTTATTGTGGTCATTGTGGTAAAAAACCTTTTCCTGCTGCTTCTTACCTATGCCCAGGCCAGGTTTGTAAACGGAAACCAGTTCCGCACGGTAAGCTATATGCTGGAGGAGTACCTGAACAGACCCTATGAATTTTACCTGAATGCGGATATTCCTACCGTATTCCGCACGGTGGACAGCGACGTGCCCAAGGTATTTACTATATTGATGGAATATATCCAGCTGGCCAGTGAAGCGGTGGTAGCCGTTTTCCTGTGCGTTACGCTTCTGCTTGTGGACTTCAAAATGACGGTGGTCATGGGCGGCATCCTGGTTGTCATGACTCTGTTAATTATGCGGGTGATGAAGCCGAAGCTCAACACCATGGGATTAAAATCCCAGAGCGTACAGAGCCGGATGGGAAAATGGCGCCTGCAGTCCATTTATGGAATCAAGGATGTAAAAATCCTTCATAAGGAATCCTTTTTTGCCAGGAATTTCAGAAAGTATTCCCAGATTGCAGGGGAAGTAACCAGTAAGTATACGGTTTTGAATAATGTGCCCAGATTGTTGATTGAGACGCTGTGCATGGGCGGCGTTCTGGGGTATCTGGCCGTGTATATCTTAAGGGGAGGCAATCTGACGGAAATGATTCCCCAGATGACCGCATTCGCCTTTGCGGCAACCAGACTGCTTCCCAGCGTAAACCGGATTAACGGCCATGTGACTAATATCGCCTTTTTCCAGCCGTCTCTGGATTATGTGTATGAAAATGTGGATTTCAGCGATTATACTAAGTATGGAGAATACCAGAACAGGGACGACGCCAATGCGGCGCCGGTTCCGGTAAAGGATGCCATCTGCCTGGACAATATTACCTACATTTACCCGAACACTACGAAAAAGATTCTGGATGATGCCTGCATGCGGGTTCCCATCGGTAAATCTGTAGGCGTTATGGGACCCTCCGGCGCCGGAAAAACAACGGCGATTGATATTCTTATGGGTCTGCTTCAGGTGCAGGAAGGAACGATTACATGCGGCGGAGTGAATATTTTTGATAATTATCCCTCCTGGCTGAGCCATATCGGCTACATTCCCCAGACGATCTTCCTGACAGATGATTCTCTTCGGGAAAATATCGCTTTTGGTGTGGATAAGGATCAGATTGACGATGCCAGGGTGTGGAAGGTATTGGAAGAAGCCCAGATGAAGGAATTCGTGGAGCAGATGCCACAGCAGCTGGAAACAAGCGTTGGCGACCGCGGCGTACGCCTCTCCGGCGGCCAGCGCCAGAGAATCGGTATCGCAAGGGCGCTGTACCATAATCCGGAAATACTTGTTTTTGACGAGGCCACATCGGCGCTGGACAATGATACCGAGTCTGCGATTATGGACGCGATTAACAGCTTCCATGGGCGTAAGACGCTTATCATCATTGCCCACAGATTGCGGACAATAGAGAATTGTGATATTATCTACAATGTGGATAAAGGGAAGATTGTGGAGGCGAAACTGCCATAATCTGATATTTTGCCGTTGACAGAGGGGCAGCGTTCCTGACAGCCGCCGACAGGAAGGGCAAAGGAATGACCGTCTGGTTAACGTATAAGGATTGAAGGAAAGTAACTGTGAAGGTGCTGAACAGTTACAAAAGAAAATGAGTAACTGTTCAGCGGAATGAATGGCTGCGAAGATAAAGGAAGCATTTACATGATTGGTACGGAATTGCTTAAAGGGCAGGGACTGGGTAATCAGTTGTTCTGCTATGTAACGACCAGATGTATCGCAATGAAGCAGGGAAGGGATTTTTCGATTTTGGGAAGTGACACACTGGCCAATAATATCCACAGTTCCTGCGGGCTTTATTTTATGGATTTGGATTTCGGTGTTAAGGCCGGAAAAGAAGATTTTACAGGAGTTTATTCAGAGAGGGATGATCGGATATTTACCGGCAGCTCACGCCATGATATGACGCATGGCTGCTATGTTACGGCTGCGGATGAAGAGATGCTCCATGTAAAGGATAATATGCTCTTGTTTGGAAATATGCAGGCAGAGGAATATTATATTGCCTATCGTGACCAAATTAAGCAGTGGCTTAAAGTAAAGCCGGAATATGACTGCTATGAATTCAGCAGGGATAACCTGTGTATTCTTCATCTGCGTTGTTCTGATTATATGGATTCGCCGGAACTGTATCTGCGTAAAAGATACTGGCTTGACGGTATGAAGAATATGCGCAGGATAAATCCGGATATGGAGTTTATGATCATAACGAATGATGTGAAGGAGGCTAATAAATTCCTCCCCGGAGTACCTGCATATAATTTTGATCTTGCAAAGGATTATTCCATTCTAAAAAATGCGAAGTATCTTCTGCTGGCAAACTCATCTTTTGCATATTTTCCTGCATTTACCAGTGATACGGTGCAATATATTATTGCGCCCAAATATTGGGCGAGACATAATGTATCGGATGGCTATTGGGCAAGTGAGCAGAATATTTATTCCGGCTGGCATTATATGGATCGCAGGGGAAGAGTCTTTTCTGATGAAGAGTGCAGGGTAGAACTGGAAGCCTATAAAGATAAATCGCCCAGATACAAAAAGCTGAATATGCGTCCGGGAAAGGTGAGAACCTTTTTTTATACAATACAAAGTAAATGCATTTATACCAACGCAAGAGTCCGGAAAATTTCCAGGGGAGTTATGCGCAGGCTGAAGGCATTGAAAGGCAGGTAGAATCGGCGATGAGTACAGAAAATAAAGAACCCAGGAGCTACCGCAATGCCCAGGGCAAGCTGGTCCTCCCGCAGGTTACCCTCTGCGCCATGACCAGCGTTAACGTCAGGGAAACCCTGAAAGCAATGGAATACAGCTGCCGCGGCATTGAGTTTGCCGATGCGGTGATCATTACGGATAAAAAGCCGCGTTTCCTGCCCAAAGGAATCCGGTACAGCCATATTGACCGGCTGGGAAATATCGATGCGTTCAATTACAAAACCGTCTATGATATGGGAGACTATATTCATACGGATTTTGCCCTGCTGGTGCACTACGATGGCTTTGTGGTGCATCCGGAAATGTGGCGGGACGAATTCCTGGACTATGATTATATCGGTTCGCCCTGGCCGCTGCCAAAGCCGGGCGATGACACTACCTACCGGGATATTTACGGCAATATCTGCCGCGTGGGCAACAGCGTGGGAATACGCAGCAAGAGGCTGATGGACTATCCGAAAAAGGCTGGCATTCCCTGGGTAGGGGAAAAAGGATATTTTAATGAGGACGGCTTTATCTGCTGTAAAATCCGCCATCTTCTTGAGGCGGAGGGAATGCGGATTGCGCCGCTGGAGGTGGCGAAATACTTCGGGCACGAAAATATGATTCCCGAAATTGAAGGGATCACTCCCTTTGTTTTTCATAAATGGTATGGAACCAATGCGGGTTATCCTGATTTCAGGAAAAAGCATACGGTTCTGAACTCCTTAAGAAGGCTGCATGGCAGGCTGAAGGGAGGAAATTAAAATGGTATATGACTGTTTCCAGTTTTTTAATGAACTGGATATTCTGAAGCTGCGGCTTCATATTATGAACCCGGTGGTGGACAGGTTTGTCATCAGCGAGGCCACGGAAACCTTTTCCGGGAACCCAAAGCCGCTGTATTATGAGGAAAATAAGGAAATGTTCGCGGAATTTGCGGACAAAATCATTCATGTGGTGGTGGATGATACGCCGCCGGGCTATACCCATGACAGGGATACCTTCCAGAAAAATGCGGTGGGCAGGGGACTGAAGGACTGTACGGATGAGGATATTATTATTTTCAGTGATCTGGACGAAATCCCCAATCCGGAGAAAATCAAGGAAATCCTGCAGAATTTTGACAGGACGAAAATCTATCATTTTGCCCAGAGGCTGTTCTATTGTTATCTGAACATGGAAGAGGTGTCCGGCAATCTGCTCTCCTATGCGGGAGAATTCCCGGAAGCAGAACGATCCAAAGATGGGATTCCCGGCAGAAAAAAATGGATTGGATCCAAAATGTGCAGCTATTCGCTTTTAAAGGAGCAGAAGCTCCAGCTGGGCGAGCTGCGTTTTCCGGAAAGAAAGGCCTGTGGCATCCGCGTGGAGGACGGCGGCTGGCATTTTGGCTATATGGGCGGCCACGGGGAAAAGGATGTAAAAAAACGTGTGGCGGAAAAGGTCCGCAGCGCGGCGCATCAGGAATATAACAAAGCGGAGGTCCTTTCCGATGTGGCGGACAGGATTAAGGATGGAAAGGACATTTTCGGCAGAAATGCGTCCTTTGTCCAGGTTGAGATAGACGAAACCTTTCCGGAATATCTACGTGAGAATCAGGAGGAGTATTCCTTTCTGATTCTGAAGGAAGAACCGCCGGTAAAAAAGGGGCTGCGCCACATGCTTGGCGGAATACGCAGGTTTATTTTCAGGACAGGCCATTTGGCGAAACGTGTTTTGCGGAAAATCAAGGGTTGAAAAAATACGGAACGGGAGGAAGGACGATGGACATACCTAAAGTTTCCATATGCATCCCTGCTTATAATAATGCGACAGAGGTAAAAAGGCTTCTGGAATCCATCCGTATGCAGACCTTCCGGGACCTGGAAATCATACTGACGGATGATTCCACCAATGAGGAGATTGCGGAGCTGGTTAAAAGTTCCGGGTGGGAAGATATCCGCTATATCCATAATGAAAAACCTTTGGGCCACATTTTCAACTGGAATAAAAGTCTGTCAGAAGCGCAGGGGGAGTATATAAAAATCATGTTCAGCGATGACTGGTTTACCGCTCCTGACAGCCTGGAAAAGATGGTTTCCCTGCTGGATCGGACACCGGAGGCTTCTTTGGCATTCTGCGGAACGATGCAGGTGATGCTGCCGGAGGATGAGCAGGCTGTACAGGGCGACTTGGCAGACGGCAGCGGGCAGCCAGGGAAAAAGGCTTATGCCAGGGCGGCGGCGGATTGGTACACGGACAGGCTGGCGGCGGATTACCGGAACCTGTTTCTGGGAAATGAAATCGGCGCTCCCAGCGCGACCCTTTACCGGGCCTGCGGGGCAATGTTTGATGAGAAGAGCAACTGGGCCTCCGATATGTTTCTGTACTTTGAAATACTCAGCAGGAATCCCCGTTTCGTCTGTACGCAGGAGCCTCTGATTTCCATCGGGATCCATGAGGCGCAGTATACCGGGATGTTTGAAGAGAAGGATTTGCGTAAATTTAATGATACGCTTTATATGTATGAAAAATATCAGCTCAGGGAAAGCCAGGCCTGCAGGGAATATATGTTAAGGCAGATACTGAAATTCAGACAGGGCTGGGAAACTGCTGGACAGTGCGGGATTTCCCGCGGTGAATATTTGAAACAGGGGATATCCTGGTTCTGGGAAAATACGGTGCTGGGATATTGGAATGGGGCGATGCATAAGCTGGGGATCCGGAAAATAGAAGGGTGACAGATACCGTTTTAGCATATAGGGAACCAGTTCCCAGGGAGAAATGAATGGACAAGGAAAAATGTACGGAGGATTGGCTGTACCAGTTGGGGCAGATTTTATTTTATATCGGACTGGTACTGGAGCTTCTGATTGTTATTGCGGACAAAAGTGCATACATCAATCCATGGGAGGGGCAGTTGTTTCGTATAACCTTCCTGCTTTTTCTGGGCAAAATCTGCCTTACCCGTTATTCATTCAGGGAATGGCTGTGGATGCTGTTTTTTCTTATAATTGCCGGAACCTGTTATTTGTTTTCGGGACGGGATGAAGCAGTCAGGCTGGTGGTTTTCTGCGCTTCCTTCAAAAATGTGGATTTACGCAAGTCTTTACAGTTGGCTTTTTTCGTCACACTGTCGGGCTGCCTGCTTCTTGTATCGCTGGCTTTAACAGGTATTTTCGGCCAGATGTATATTGTGGATGCAGGGGACAGGGGAATAAGGTATACCTTCGGGCTGGGGCATCCTAACGCCTTTTTCTGCATGTTCTGGGTACTGGTTACGCTGGGGATATATTTGTACTGGAGGAAGATGAAGCTATGGATGTATGGCCTGCTCCTTGCTGCCGGCCTCATTTTATTTCTGCCGACGGATTCCAGGACAGGGGTATTAATTCTTGTTTTTACACTTGCCTTTTCCCTGTTTCTTACTTATGGCAGGAAGGCTCGGGACAGTAAATGGCTTTATATTGCCGGCATTCTGCTTTTCTTTGGCTGTGTGGGACTGTCCATATGGATTGCCTGTTATGAGCCGTATGAGGGGCCTTTTTATCCATATGACCGTTTTTTTACGGGACGTATTACAAGCATGAATACCCTGGAGGGCGGAGGAGGAATACTGCGCAACTGGCGCCTTTTCTCCCGGCCGGAAAACATCAAGTATTTCGATATGGGCTATGTGCGCCTGTTCTATTGGTATGGAATCATCCCCGGCGCGCTTTATGTGCTTCTGTACGCAATGCTGATGTGGCAGTGCTATAAAAAGAAGAATTATATGGGCTTCATGATGGTGCTCAGCTTTGCATTGTACACCATGCTGGAAGCGCATTTTATTTCCGTATATCTGGGCAGAAACTATGCCCTGTTTCTGCTGGGGGCTTACTGGAGTGATATGCTCTGCTTCCGGAAGCCGCCTGCAGAGGGGATGCAGGATATACAGGAGGAATACTGGTGGCAGAGCTGGCGTTTTCTGGGACGGAAAGAAACGTCCGGGGAACCGGGCTGTTAAAAAGAAGCGTGAGAGGTATAGGGAATGAGGTTGGTAATTGACTGCTTCAAGCTGGTAAAGGGAAAAGGAAAAAGTATTGGTATTTACAACCTGGCGCAGAATCTGGCCCAGCATCTGACTGAGACGAACCGGAACGGAGAGCGCTGCGAGGAAATCATTGTGCTGGGGAACGAATATAACCGGAAGGATTTTGATATACCCGGCATCCGTTTCGTTCAGATGAAAGGAAACCCGCTGAACAAGCTGACCTGCCTCGTATGGGAGCTTTTTATCGTTCCGTTTCAGGCGCGTAAATATAAGGCAGACAGAATCCTTTTTCCCAGGGGATACCGTCCGCTGTTTTACAGGGGAAAGGATACGGTTATCATTCACGATCTGATACCTTTCTTTTATGATAAATATTTTCCCAGCGTATTAAACCGGGTGGAAAATGCCTATATTATGAGCCGGCTGAAGGCTTCCATGAAGCATGCGGATCGGATTATAACGATTTCTGAATTTTCACGCAGAGAGATTGATGCCATGTGTCCGGGCAGCGGGAAAAGGGTCAGGGTTATTTACAATGGATTGAATGAAGTAAAATGTTCCCGGAATAAATGTGCCCTGATTCCGGAGGAACCTTATATTTATGCAGCCGCCTCAGGGCTTCCTCACAAAAATGCGGCGGGGGTGCTGAAAACCTATGATGCCTATTATCATCAGACACAGCATCCTGCCAGGCTGATAGTGGTGGGAATCCTCAATACAGATGGCTATGAGATCAGCAGTGAGGCGGCGTCCCATGTGACCTGCTATAAATATATTGAACGTTCAGAGGATATGCACAGCCTTTTGGCCGGTGCAAGGGTTTTCCTGTTCCTTTCCCTGATAGAGGGATTTGGATTCCCTCCGCTGGAGGCCATGCAGCTGGGGGTGCCGGTAGTCTGCTCCGACAGGACGGCATTGGCTGAGGTGGTGGGAGATGCCGGCCTTCTCACAGATCCGGATAACTATGCTCAGAGCGTAAAATGCTTGAACCGGATTCTGACGGAGGAAGAACTCAGACAGCAGCTGATAAGAAAAGGTTATGAGAATGTGAAGCGGTTCGGCTGGGACAGCCGCATTACGGCATACTGGGAGGAGTTGGCCAGGTGAGTGCTAAAATTTCGGTGATCATACCTGTTTATAATGCCTCCGGGCCTCTGCCCGACTGCCTGCAGAGCATTGCTTTGCAGACCTGGACTGATCTGGAGGTGCTGCTGGTAGACGACGGATCCACGGATGACAGCACTGGCATCTGCCGAAGCTTTTGTGAAAAGGACAGCCGCTTCCGGCTGCTCCAGAAAGAAAACGGCGGCGTATCCTCTGCAAGAAACCTGGGGCTGAAAGAGGCCTCCGGTGACTATATTGCCTTCGTGGATGCGGATGACTGGCTGTGCCCGGAAATGCTGGAGCATCAGGTGGAATGCCTGGAAAAAGACGGCAGCGATATGGCTATGTGCGGTTTTCAGGAGGCAGGGGAAGCGGAACGGAGGCAGTTTCGCAGGGACTGTGGAACAGGAGAGAGCACACAGCTTCTGAAGAGACAGGATAAAAAGCTCTCAGATAAAAAGCCTCCGGATAAAGAAAATGCGGATAAGGAAAGACGAGACGGAGAAGCGGCGGGTATGGAAGAAACATATCCGGAGCACATCTCCATGCCGGTGGAAGCCTATGTGGCAGAATATCTTCTGGCCGGAAATACCCGATGCTGGAGTATCCTTTTTCGAAAAGAAATACTTCAGGAGGCGCGTTTTCAGGAAGGGCTGACAATCGGGGAGGATTTGCTGTTCCTCATAGACCTGCTCCCTGCATTGAAGAAGGTTTCCCTGATAAAGACAAGGGAATACTGTTACTATATCAATGATGATGGCGCCATGTTTTCAGGATTTAAGCCTGCATACATGGATCAGATAACCTGCTGGCAGCAGGCCCGGGAAAAAATAAAGCTTTTGTATCCGGATTATACGGCAAAAGCGGATATCAGCCTTTTTCAGGCGGCGCTTCTTACGGCCGGAAAGCTGGCACTGCTCCCGGCAGAGGAAAGAAGGGCGATGGCAGATTATACAGAAGTATGCCGTAAAGCTGCCAGAGAAGCAGCCCGGGACCGGATGGTAAGAAGAGGACTTCCGGCGGGATATAAGCTGAAGGGGCTTTTGTTTCTTTTAGCACCGTCTTTGTATCTGGGGCTGTACCACCATTGGAAAGGGCGCCGGTAAGCCGGATTTTTATCAAAACAGGAAGGTGAGACTCCGTTGAAAAAAGATAAAATTGTTCTGTATATGCACGCGGGAAGCGGAAATCATGGATGCGAAGCAATTGCCAATACCGTATGCAAAATGCTGCCCAAGCCTGCAATCATCGTAACCAACAGCGCTGCGGAGGATGAAAGGTATTCTCTGAAGGGTTTATGTACGCTGATTGAGGAAAAGAAAATCAGGGAAAATTTTTTCATTCATGTATATTATTATCTGAAGGAACGTTATTTGCATGATCCGGAGGCTGCGCTGCGCTATCGGTTCGGAGAGGTATGCGGCAGGAACCTGCGGGCGCTGAACATCTCCATCGGCGGCGATAATTATTGCTATGATCTTCTTTTAAAGGATTTAAAGCTGGCCAACCAGATGTTCAACAGTCAGGGGGCGAAAACGGTCCTGCTTGGCTGTTCCATAGAACCGGAGCTGCTGGCTGAACCTGATATTATTGATGATATGCGGCGCTACAGCAGCATCATAGCACGGGAGTCCATTACCTGGCAGGCATTGCAGGATGCAGGGCTGAAGGACAATACCTACCTTGTACCAGATCCTGCATTTCTTCTTGAAACAATAAAAAAGCCTTTGCCGGAGAATTTTACGGAGGGCGGCATGGTAGGGCTGAATGTGAGTCCGCTGGTGGTGGAAAATGAAGCGGTGCCGGGGATTACCATGGAAAATTACAGGGCGCTAATCCGGCATATTCTTGATACCACGCAGATGAATGTGGCGCTGATTCCCCATGTGGTCTGGAAAAACAATGATGACAGAACGGTTTTAAAACGACTGTATGAAGACTTTAAGGAAACCGGACGAATAGTTCTCATTGAGGACTGCGGCTGCGAGGAACTGAAGGGCTATATCGCCAGGTGCCGTTTTTTTATAGGAGCCAGAACCCATGCCACGATAGCGGCCTATTCATCGCTGGTTCCCACCCTGGTGGTAGGGTACTCGGTAAAAGCCAGGGGAATTGCCAAGGATCTGTTCGGCACCTGGGAGGATTATGTGCTTCCGGTGCAGAGCCTGCGTCAGGAGGGGGAACTGATTGAAGGCTTTGAATGGCTTAAAAACCAGGAACAGTTTGTAAAAACACGGTTGGAAAAGGTTATGCCGGCTTATCTGGAACGTGCCAGGCAAATGGGAAAAATACTGGGAAAACTGGCAGAATGAGGGGAGTGACTGTATGGAGCGGTTACAGGAACTGATACAAAGAACGGAAACAATCCAGAAGGTAAATGCGCTGCAGCAAAATGTGGCGAAGCAGCTGTTCACCTATCCGATATTGGGGAAAAAAGAAAAGACCAAGCGGCGTATCAGAAAATATCTGCTTTTTCAGCAGATACCGCCCGTGGATCGGTTTTACTGGCCCAATGCGCTGCTTGCCAGAGGACTGTCGGAAGTTTGCAGAGGTACCTCAGACAATGTGAGTATTAATACGTTGGAGAGATACTTTAACAGGTGGATAAAGCAGGAAATGCCGATATACTATGTGGATAACATAACGAACGGCATTCCCTTACTTGATTTGTATGAAAGAACCGGTAATGAAAAATACATGACAGGCGCCCAGCGCCTTGCAGCCTACCTGCTGAAGTATCCGGCGGATTCCAGGGGAAATCTTCCTTACAGGCTAAGGGATGGAAGCCATATTTATGCCGATGGTATCGGTATGGTCTGCCCTTTTTTATGCCGTTACGGTATCCTGACAGAGGATACGACGGCGGTTAAGCTTAGCGTCGTTCAAATGGTGCACTTCCTGGAGGGCGGGATGGACGCGGCATCGGGACTGCCATACCACGGTTTTGACAGCGATACCGGCGTAAAATACGGTATTATCGGCTGGGGCAGGGCCGTAGGCTGGCTGATGTCAGGAATCTCTGAGAGTCTGGCCTATCTTCCGGAAAAAACACCGCAGTTTAGTTTCCTGCGGGACCATTTTCAAAAGCTGTCCGCTATTGTGGTGGGTTTTCAGAAGGAAGACGGAAGCTTCCCCTGGCAGCTGCAGGCACAGGATGGCCCCAGTGATTCCTCTGCCACGGCCATGATTGCCTGTGCGTTGCTGCGGGGGATGCAGTTTGAAAATCTGGACGGTCACTATGAAGAAAATGTGCTGCGTGCAGGCGAATATTTGCTCGCACATATGAAAAACGGCAGGGTGGAGCAGTGTTCGGCGGAGTGCGACGGCTTCAGCCAGTATCCGCAAAGATACGGAAGCTATCCCTGGGCGGACGGGCCTGCGCTGCGGTTGTTTGGGATGATGGAGGAAGTGTAGATGGGAAAGCCGCGTCTTATATTGTATGATACCTGCAACTACAGGGATTATCCCGTAGGCGGACAGGTGACAAGCATAAAAAATTTTCTCAGATTCCTTTCACAGGAATATCCGGAGCATACAGGAGAGGTTCTTCTTGTAGGGGTGTCATGTGATGCCAGCGAAGTTGGTAAGGTTAAAAGAATATCCAACGGTGGAGGCGAATACTCTTTTCTGGCCGTGACTCAGGCATCAGCTGATTTAAGCAAGGTGAAAAAATCCCTTCGACTGGAATATGTTAAAGGATTGTGGAAATATCGGAAGCTGATAGGGTTAACCAGGGAGGACTGCAATTATATCCATACTCCGGAGGCCTTCGGCGCAGTACGTTTTCTCAGGCCCGGCGCCATCTGCTATGTTTTTTCCCATGGAACCTATCTGGATATGTGGCAGCGGGTACGTTTTTTTAAAAAGGCGCCTTTTATACGAAAAGCTTTTCAGGGTTTTCTGGTCCATGTGATAAAGAAGAGCACGGCTATCTTTGTTTTGGAACAGGAAACACTGGAAAATTACAGCGTTTACAATAAACATACGGTGCATGTGGGAAATTCTATTGTGGTGCATCCTTATGAAGAAAGAAAACTGCATGAGGATAAAATACACTTTTTATATGCGGGAAGGCTCTCGGCCGTTAAAAACGTGGGACCTATGATTAAAGCGGTTAAAAGCTATGGCAGAAGCTGCGATTTTACGATACTGGGTGACGGTGAAGAGCGTAAGCAGCTGGAAACGCTGGCAGACGGAAACGAGAGGATTCATTTTGCCGGTGCCGTATCGCCGGATGAAGTACAGGAAACGATGAAGGCCGCCGATATGCTTGTTATGAATTCAACGTTTGAAGGGATTCCCATGATTATCCTGGAAGCCATAAGCCGGGGACTGCCGGTGATTACCACGGATGTCGGCGGGATTAAGGAAGTGCTGACTTACGGAAAGGATTCTGAGGTTACGGATGGAAGCGTGGAGAGCATTCATTCCGCAATGGACAAAATCGTGGCGGATTATGAACGTTATGCGAAGGCAGCCTATGAAAAATCCCTTCAGTTTGATTACCGGAAGGTAAACAGGAAGGTTTTTGATGTAATTAATGAAAGTCTGCAGTGGTGATTCAGGAAGTTTGCAAATTCTGGAAGCCTGGGATGCAGGTGATGCGGCCATTATGCCATGAGGGGATATCATGATACAGGACAAAAAGGATTTAAAAGAATATCTTGCATACGAGAGGGCGTTGTATTTCGGGGGAGAAAACAGTTCCTGGCTGCCGGCATGGCTTCTGCGTTCCAAATTTTACAGGATATGGCAGTATCTGTGGACATTAAGGCATGCGGAGTATCATAAAAACAGGAATACGTTCTGGGATAAGGCGGCATTTATCTGGTACCACCGCAGGAAATATGTGCTGGGGAACCGGCTGGGCTTTGAAATCCCGGAAAATTGTTTTGAAAAAGGTCTGCTGATTTATCATATAGCCCCAATTGTAGTGAATGAGGACGCCAGGATCGGGGAAAACTGCCATGTTACAGGCAATTTCTGTGTGGGAAATACCGGTGCCGGAACAAAAAGCCCTGTGCTTGGCAAAAACGTGACTGCGGGATGGGGATGTTCGGTCATTGGGGATATCAGGATTGCAGATGGAGTTACGATTGGTGCCGGGAGCGTGGTTACACGGTCTATAAACCAGAATGGAGCAACTGTAGCCGGGGTACCGGGGAGGGTGCTGCATTTAAAGAAGTAGTATAGGGTTAGATGCTATAATACAGGAAGAGGCATAAATATATTGGGCTAACAAAATAATTGTCAGAAATAAACATAAAATATTGAAAAAAATCTGACAATATATAGGCAATAGATAATTTTGCTGTTTAATAAGGCGAGTTACTTACGAATAAAAGAAAATATTGTATTCTTTGTAAATATAATTAGGATATGTATGTTTTGCTGAAAATTATTAAAAATAAAAAGTGTATTAAGATTTAAAAAGGCTTTACCAACAATAAGCTGAATTCATTATAAAACATATATTAAAGACAATAAGATTAATAGTTTCAATTTTGAATACAGTCATATTAAAGTGAAAATTGTAATTATCAGAAAATAAAACAATATTTTTATATAATTGCGACAAATAACTTTTAAAATTAAATTAACATATACAAATTTGTTATTCTGTCTGTTATCCCAGGTTGGAGTGGAAAGTACAATGAAGCAAAAGCTAATAAGTGTGATTGTTCCGGTTTATAATGCAGAGAACTATCTTGAACGCTGTCTTAACAGTATAGTTAATCAAACATACAGTAATCTTGAGATTATTCTTGTGGACGATGGTTCCAGAGATGGAGGACCTCAAATATGTGATTCTTATGCGGCTGGAGACAAAAGAATCCGTGTAATTCACAAACAAAACGGCGGCCTGATGTCGGCCTGGATGGCAGGGGTTAATGTGTCTGCCGGGGATTATCTGAGCTTTATTGACAGTGATGACTGGGTAGAAACCAATATGATGGAGGAGATGCTTAAGGAGGCAGCGGGCATTCCGGGAGAAGTTATCTGTGGAAACTTCGTGATCGAGAAAGACGGACATTCAACCAGCCATTTTCATGAGCTATCGCCGGGTATATATGAAGGTGCTCTGCTGGAGAATTCAATTAAAAGAAATTTATTGGGAAATGAGCGGCGTACCATATCAATGTCACGGTGCATGAAGCTTTTTCCCCGGGAATTGATTGTGGATAATATGATTTACTGCAATCCCGGCATTAAAATGGGAGAGGATGTAAACATTGTTCTTCCGGCGTTATTGGACAGCAGGAGGGTGGTAATATTAAAGGAAGCGCTGCATTACCACTATTTTTATAACGATGCTTCTATGGTACACAAATATGATGCGGGAATGTACGATGGAATATGCCTTCTGATAGACGCGATTAAAGAAATATTCAGCTCTAAGAGTATTACAGATTGGCAAGAACAATGGGAGAAGGAAAGCCTGTTCCTTCTTATGCTGGCTGTTAAAAATGAACTGCGCGGCGGCAAAAAGGGCTTCACAGACAGAACGAAAAAAATTTGTAAAGCTGAACATGTGAAAACAATAGCTGATAAGTATAAAATTCGTCCGGAGGATAATGTAAATAAACTTCTTATCTGGGTAATGAGAAGGCCCTCTGTTTTCCGTTGTGGAGCAGGAAAGATTATCTTTGAATTGTATGACAGGATTAATGGATAACAGAAAATGTGCGAATATACTGACGCTAATAATAATTGCCCGAAAAGCGGGAATATTTTTGAAATTTTGTATGAGATTGTATATTTTCAGAACTATATTATGATATCTTGAAAGTTGTGCTACAAAATATAATTGTTTTTTGAAATAGTATTATTAGTCAGAAATAAATGTATATTGTTGGAAAATTGTGGATTAATAACAGAAATCATATAACTTACAAATAATAGAATAGTAAAAATATTAAAATGCGAAAATTGTTAGTATATTTGCAAACAGTCAGAATATTCTGAACATATATGCTTTTATATACTATTTTGTGCAGGAAGGATTGAATGAAGTAGATGATAGTAATACGAGTTATGGGCGGTTTGGGAAACCAGATGCAGCAGTATGCTTTATATGAAAAGTTTAAGGCTTTAGGAAAGGAAACACGGCTTGATACATCATGGTTTGACAATGCTTCTATGCAGGAAAATGTATTAGCCAGACGCAGCCTGGAGCTGAGGTTTTTTGATAATCTCACTTATGAAGCCTGCACTCCCCAGGAGAGAGAGGCTCTTTTGGGAAAAGAAGGGTTTTTTAATAAATTGGAACGAAAACTGTTTCCTTCCAAAAACAAGCATTTTTATGAAAGTGAAATGTTTCATCCGGAAATTTTTAAGTTAGACAATGTATATTTGGAGGGACATTGGGCCTGCGAAAAATATTATCATGATATTATGCCGCTCCTTCAGAGTAAAATAATATTTCCTAAAACCGATAATATTCAGAATAATATGTTAAAAAATAAAATGAATTCAGAAAATTCAGTCAGTATTCATATCCGACGCGGAGATTATCTGGACCCTGAAAATGCAGCCATGTTTGGAGGAATCTGTACAGACAGTTATTACAAGTCGGCGGAGGGATATATACGTAACAGAGTAACGAATCCTCATTTTTATTTATTTTCCGATGATCCGGCCTATCTGCGCGAACATTATAAGGGGGAGGAATATACCGTTGTTGATTGGAATCACGGCGCTGACAGCTTTTATGACATGGAATTAATGAGTTGCTGCAAGCATAATGTCTGTGCCAACAGCACCTTCAGCTTCTGGGGGGCAAGGCTTAACAGGACAGAGAAAAAAATTGTAATACGACCGGCAAAGCATAAAAACAGCCAGCAGGCTGAGCCGGAACGAATGCATGAATTGTGGGAAAATTGGGTTATAATTGATGAAGAAGGCAGAATTGTCTGAAAACTTAGTTGAAAAATGGCAAACTGTCATAACAATATACTTTTTTTATTATCTCGTATGATTGGGACGTATGATATCTGCAAGTATATTAATCGTAATCTGAATATTTCCTATGGTTGGAATTACTAGGGTAATATGTTATATTATAGAAAAAGGAAAAATGTGCATATTAAGAGGGAGAGGAAATTAGCTCGTTTGGGTGGAATAATCTGTCATAATATGATAAAATACTAAAACTACTGAAAAAGAAAGAAGCAGTGAATGGGACGAGTAAAATATGCAGCCAGAAATATTATGTTTGGCTACGTCAGTAATATAATTACACTGCTGTTAAATGCAATCCTGCGTTATGTGTTTATAATGCGCCTGGACGAAACACTTCTTGGAATTAACAGCACATATACTAATATTTTGTCCGTGCTTTCGTTGGCTGAATTAGGGGTCGGCACTGCAATTAATTTCAGTCTCTATGCCCCGGTTGCGAAAGGTGACAGGGAAAAGGTTAAGGCTTACATGCAGTTTTACAAAAAGGCATATCGCATGATTGCTTTTATTGTAGCAGCGGTAGGTCTGATTTTGGTACCGTTTTTGAAGTATATTATTAAGGATCCTGTTGGGATAGACAGTACCCAGGATTTGATAAATTTCTATTTAATATTTCTTTTTAATACGGTAAGTTCCTATTTTGTAGCGTATAAATACAGCCT
This sequence comes from Clostridium sp. KLE 1755, assembly GCF_000466465.2. Classification (NCBI taxonomy): domain Bacteria; kingdom Bacillati; phylum Bacillota; class Clostridia; order Eubacteriales; family Clostridiaceae; genus Clostridium; species Clostridium sp. KLE 1755. Next base: position 78,995 of record NZ_KE992715.1, on the reverse strand, counting down.
GCCCAATGCTGAACAGAAGAATTATATTCAGTCGAATGTTATAACTATCACTAAAATTGTGACTACATTGGTTCAGACAATAGTGATTCTTGCCACCTCAAGTTTTTATGGCTACTTAATCTCCGCTTCCGTTATAGAGCTGGCACAGAAAATATTTGCAAATATTTACCTTAATTATAAGTATCCATATTTAAAAGAGAAAAATGTGGAAAAACTTACTAAAGAAGAAACCTCTGATATTAAAAGAAAAACAGGGGCGCTTGTCTGTCATAAGGTCGGGGATGTGGCCAGACTTCAGACAGACTCCATTATAATATCAGGGTTTATCAACGTTGCCATGTCGGGTATGGTTGATAACTATAATATGGTGATATCCTCTGTATCCAACTTTGTTAATATTATTTTTAATTCTGTAATATCCAGCTTTGGCAACCTGATTGCCACGGAGTCCAGGGAAAAACAATACAACATGTTTTGTATTTACCGTTTTTTTGCTTCCTGGATATACGGTTTTTCTGCTGTGGGTTTTTATATACTGTTGACTCCTTTAATAAAACTGTGGCTTGGAGATAAATGGATTTTACCTGGGGCTGTTATTGCAGCGATTTTGATTGACTACTACTTTAAGGGCGAACGGGTAGTATTATCTAATTATAAAACTGCTGCAGGTGTCTTTGAGCAGGATAAATACCTTCCATTAGTACAGGGAGCGGTGAATCTTGTTATTTCCGTAGTGCTGGTAATTAAAATCGGACTGATAGGGGTTTATATCGGGACAATTGTATCCGGCCTGTTGGCCAATATAATCCGGCCTGTTATTATATACAGAGTCTGTTTTGAAAGAAAAGCGACAAGTTATTTTTATGATACGGTCAGATATGCAGCGGTCATTATACTGGCGGCCGCATGCTGCGTGCTGTGCAGCAATATATTTATGAAAGAGGTAACGATTGCCTCTTTTGCCGTAATGATAGTTATTATTACTCTGGTTTTCAATGGGATTTTCTTGATTTTTTTTGGAGGAACCGCAGAGTTCAGGTACTTATTTGCAATTTTCAGAGATAAGGCATATGCTGTGGTAAACAGGCTTCATCGCTGATAATATCATCTTTAGGTTAAGGGTAAAATGAATGACAACAGAATTGAACTACAGCAGTATATTGGGAACAAAAATTAATATAACTGATATGGAAAAGACAGTCAGTTATATAGAACAGCATTTGGATGAACTTAAGGGACACTATATATGTGTCTCTAATGTGCATACTACGGTTACGGCTTATCGGGATGGTGAATACAGAGAGGTACAAAACAACGCGGCAATGAATATTCCGGATGGCAAGCCGTTATCCATTGTACAGCGCCATACCGGGTTTAAAGAAGCTGGCAGGGTTCCCGGGCCGGATTTAATGCCTGAAATATTCAGATTGTCCGAGAAAAAGGGGTACAGGCATTATTTTTACGGAAGCCGGCAGGAAACGTTGGATGCCTTAAAGGTAAAGCTTGCAGAAGAATATCCCAAAATGAATGTCGTCGGCATGTATTCACCTCCGTTCCGTCCTATGACGGAAGAAGAGGATGAGGAAGCAATCCGTAATATAAATGAATGCAATCCTGATTTTATTTGGATAGGTCTTGGAGCTCCCAAGCAGGAAAAGTGGATGGCAGCGCATGACGGCAGAGTATGCGGTGTTATGCTTGGTGTTGGCGCCGGCTTTGATTTTCATGCTGGTACTATCAAAAGAGCACCATTGTGGATGCAGGAATTCTGTATGGAGTGGCTGTTTCGTATTGGGCAGGATCCTAAGAGGCTTTTTCCAAGATATCTGGATACTAATTTTTCCTTCGTTTTTTATCTATTCAGAGAATGGCTGAAAGGAAAAAACGGGATTGACAGGAAACATTATGTATCTAGGCCAATATCTGCATGCGACAAAGAGATTCCGCGTGGGAAAAAGGGCAGGCCTCTGCGGGTTGCAATGATTGGCCATAAAAGAATACCTTCCAGAGAAGGCGGAGTGGAAATTGTGGTTGACGAATTATCGACCAGGATGGTAAAACTGGGGTGTGAGGTGGATGCCTACAACCGGTTTGGTTATCATGTTTCCGGTAAGGAATTTGACGAAAAGAGAGAAAGATATTATAATGGTGTGAGGATTTTTACGATTCCCACGCCAAGCAGCAGTTCATTGAATGCAATAGTCTATTCTTTTCTGGCAACAATCCGTTCATTGTTCGGACGCTATGATATCATCCATTTTCATGCAGAAGGGCCTTGCACAATGATTTGGATTCCCAAATTATTTGGTATGCGAGTTGTGGCAACCATACACGGACTGGACTGGCAGAGATCTAAATGGGGTAATTTTGCATCGAAGGTATTGCGATTCGGAGAAAAAATGGCGGCAAAGCATGCGGACGAACTGATTGTTTTGTCTGAGAACATGAAAGATTATTTCCAGAAAGAATACGGACGGGAAACCAGCTATATTCCTAATGGTATTATATGCCCGGAACATAAAGAGATAAACTGCATTAAAGAGAAATACGGACTGGAGAAAGATGAATATATTCTGTTCCTTGCAAGAATTGTTCCAGAAAAGGGGCTGCATTATCTGATAGATGCATTTAAAGATATTGCGACCGACAAAAAGCTGGTAATTGCCGGTGGAAGCAGTCATTCTCATGATTATATGGATCAGATAACAACGATGTCACAGGAGGACTCCCGCATTGTAATGACTGGATTCGTACAGGGAGAAATATTGGAAGAATTGTATTCCAATTCATATATCTTCGTATTGCCAAGCGATGTAGAAGGAATGGCAGTCAGTCTTTTGGAAGCTATGAGCTATGGAAATTGCTGCCTGGTTAGTGATATTGATGAGAATATGGAAGTTGTCCAGGATAAAGCATGCTCCTTCCAAAAAGGAAATGTAGAAGATCTTAAACAAAAATTGGAAGAACTTCTTACAAGACCGGATATTGTGGAAAAGTATAGAAAAGAGAGCGCAGACTATATCTGCGGCCGTTTTAACTGGGATGATGTGGTGGACAGAACAATCTGTCTATACATGCAGAAAGAAAAAGGAAAGTAAGACAGGTATAGATAAATGGAACAGAAGAACGCCGTATATAATATGGGGTCCGAACGCGGGACAGGTTTCAGGCCAGAAGAAATATTCTATTATTTATTCTTTGCTATAATGTTGTTTGCCAAAGGAATTGGCCTGTATGAAGGGATGAAATCCTTTAGACTGTGTATTATTGCCGCTTTTTTCTGTTTTGTGGTAAAAGTGTGCCTGACTGAGCATACTGTAGGTGAACTAGTGCAGATGCTCGTTCTGATGGCTTTTGGAGTACTGGCTTACCGTAATTCCGGAGAAATGGCTGCTTTTATCTATGTGCTGGTGGTTGCAGGCATGAAACATGTTCCTGTAAAAAGGGTTTTTAAAGTAGGTGCAGCAGTATGGACGGTGGCATTTTTTTCCACTATTGTATTGGCTTTGTTAAAGCAGATACCGGATCTCGCGCTTGTCCATTCCAAATTAGGTTTAGGACATATTATCAGATGGAGCCTTGGGTATCCACATCCCAATGTGCTCCATATTTCTTATGTTATCCTTCTGGCTTTCTTTTTTTATCTCGCAAACCTGAACAGGAAACAGTTGATAATTGCAACAGCATTATTATATGGGGGCAACTTCTATATTTTTCTGTATTCTGTAAGCTATACCGGGTTGATTCTTACTACGGTTTATCTGCTTGCCAACCTGTATTTTAATTTGCGGAAGGAGTTTACCAGAGGAGAGAAAGTATTAATTCAGTGCATTTATCCGGTATGTGCTTTGCTTTCTGTATTGGGACCGGTACTCATTAAAGGAAAGCTGTTTGATATATTTAACAAGATGATGAATACCAGGTGGAATCTTTCCCGATATTTTTTGACGGAACAGCGGATTTCTCTTTTTGGGACAAGGTTTACGGATTTGCCGGATAAGGATTATAATATAGATTGTTCTTATGTTTATATTTTAATGTATTATGGCATTATTTTATTCGCAATTATTTCGATAGGATATTTTGTGACAATAAGAAGAGAAGTAAAGCTCATGCGTAGAAAAGAGCTGGCAATTATGACGGGTTTTCTGGTGGCAGGTATGTCAGAGCCTTTTATGGCAAATTTGTCATTTAAAAATTTGACACTGATTTTTATAGGAGAGTGTTATTATGTTATTTTGAAGGAATTGCAGGAGAAAAAGCCGGATATCTGGTGGAATAAAAAATTATGTCTGCTTCCCTGGGCCGAGAATTATGTAACAGTGCCTTTAAAAGGGATAGGAAAGATAAAAGATAAATTTTCAGGAGTTGTAAAAAAAGGATGGAGATTGAGCCTGATTACGGGCCTGATTTTTGGGCTTGGTGTAGGGGTGTTTTATTATAAAACTGCAGATGTACCGGATGCGATATATGCAGATTCGGGAATCAGTGATTATTGGGGCGGAGAAAAAGTAAAACTGGACAGAAACAATTTACCTGCTGATTTTCAGGGAGAAATTATAGGGACCGCAGATGGTAATACAGATTTGTATGTTTTAAAGGGAAATATTATTTGGCTGGAGCTTATAAGAGGAACTGTTACGGTGGGTATTGCAGGCGTTATAGCCGGCTGGTGTGTGACAATTATACTTTGTGGCATATATTTTGGTTTGATGGATAAAAAGAGAGTAAGAAAATGAAGGTATTGATAGTAAATAAATTTTTATATCCTAATGGGGGATCGGAAACCTATATTTTTAAGCTGGGTGAGATTCTCGAAAAAAAAGGGCATGAAGTACAATATTTTGGGATGGAGCATGAGGGCCGTATTGTTGGAAATGAAGCGGAGAGTTATACATCAGATATGGATTTCCACACAGGCCGGATAAAAAAGCTATTGTATCCTTTTCAAATTATTTATTCGGTGGAGGCCAGAAAAAAGATACGAAATGTGCTTAACCGTTTTACACCTGATGTGGTACATCTCAACAATTTTAATTTTCAGCTTACGCCCTCAATTATTTATGAAATAAGAGCTTTTGAAAAAAAGACGGCCAGAAAGATTAAAATTATATATACGGCACATGACAGCCAGTTTGTGTGTCCAAATCATCTGATGAGAAATCCGCTGACAGGGGATATATGTACGAAGTGTATTGACAATGGAGTTAGTAATTGCATAAAAAACCGATGTCTTCATGGTTCGAGGGCTAAAAGCTTGTTAGCTGCATTTGAGCATGCGTTATATCATATTCTTAATACCTATGAAGAAATAGATTGTGTAATCTGCCCCAGCGAGTTCCTGAAGAAGAAACTGGAAACCTATAAGGCTATTCGAAATAAATTGATAGTTATGCATAATTTTGTGGACAGACCGTCTATAAAGACAGAATCTGTCATAAAGAAAGATTATGTTATATATTTCGGCCGTTACTCAGAAGAAAAAGGCATTCAGACTTTGCTGAAGGTATGCCGGAGAATGCCGGAAATTCCCTTTGTTTTTGTAGGCAGTGGTCCGATGGAAGAAGAGATTAATAAGGTAGAAAATATTACAAATAAAGGATTTTTGTCAGGGGAAAAGCTTCAGCAAATTATAGGGGAGGCAAGATTCTCAGTGATACCTTCGGAGTGTTATGAAAACTGTCCATTTTCAGTAATGGAATCTCAGATTTACGGAACTCCTGTATTGGGAGCGAATTTAGGTGGGATACCAGAACTCATATCAGATGGGGAAACCGGAGAACTATTTACAAGTAAAAATGAGCAGGAATTGTATGCAAAAATATATGAACTGTGGCATAATAAAGAAAAAACAGACAGATATATAGAAAATTGCAGGAATGTCACATTTGATACTGCAGAGAAGTATTGCGAGAAAATTTTAAAAATTTATGGAGATAAATAAGATGGCAAGAAGAACATTATATGGAACGGTAATCGTGACCTATCGCTGTAATGCCCATTGTAATATGTGTGATTGTTTCAGGGATCCGACAAGGCCAGAGGATGAAATAACGCTTGATGTAATAAAAAAACTGCCGGAAATGGCTTTTACAAATATTACAGGCGGTGAACCATTTATCAGGAAGGATATTCCCGAAATAGTAAGGGAACTTTATAAAAAGTCGGACAGAATCGTGATTTCAACAAATGGGTATTTTACGGATCGTATCATAGCCTTATGCAAAGAATTTCCCAAGGTGGGAATTAGAATCAGCATAGAAGGACTTCAGGAGACCAATGATAAAATAAGAGGAATTCCGGACGGATTCAACAGAGGGTATGGTACATTAAAGAAACTTGTAGAAATGGGACATCCGGATGTTGGGTTTGGCATGACAGTTCAGGATATGAACTGCGAAGATCTGGTTCCTTTATATGAAAAGGCAGACGAATTGGGAATGGAATTTGCTACGGCTACGCTTCATAATTCATTTTATTTTAGAAAAACTGATAATAAAATAGATGATAAATACAAAGTATCACAAAATTTTGAAAAACTGATTAATAAACTGCTGAAAAGCAATTCTCCTAAAAAATGGTTCAGGGCTTATTTTAATCACGGACTCATTAATTATATTTATGGAAATAAGAGATTGCTTCCATGTGATATGTCTAAAAATGCATTTTTTATTGATCCTTTTTGCGATGTTATTCCCTGTAACGGTATGGAAAAAAAGGCTGTTATGGGAAATTTAAAAGAACAGTCGTGGGATGAGCTGTGGAACTCACAGCAGGCAGAAAAAGTGAGGGATTGCGCCAGAAACTGTACAAGAAATTGTTGGATGATTGGAAGTGCCTCGCCGGCTATGCATAAATATATTTGGGTGCCTGGCTGGTGGGTAGTTAAGCACAAGATTTTTAAAGGCGGAAAATACAGCTTGAGTGAGAACAAATTTATTAAAGAGGCAAAAAAGGATAAGTAAATGAAAATTCTGATGCTGGTTAACTGGAAGGTGGAATATACCTCTGAAGCTCCTGAAGACAGGCAGCCTCCGGATTATGTTGTTAACGGAGAGAGGTACTGGTTTTTCAGGTATTTTCCTGAAGATGTTACCGTAGATGTCGTAGATATCCGTTCCTTTCCGGCATGGGAAGGGATTGAACAGAATAAACTCAGGTTTTACATTTGGCAGACACTGAGGATATTGCCTAGATTAAGACGATATGATGTGGTACTTTCACATGGAATGCAGAGTGGAATTGTTCTGTGCCTTTTACGGAAGCTCTTTGGTAAAGGAAAATATAAACATATTGTATTTGATATCGGGGCTTTTAACAGTGCGAAGGAAAGCGGCAAGGCGCTGCGGGTCATGCAGTTTGCAAGTAAATCATTAGATGGTGTTATTTATCATACAAAATGTCAGAATGAATATTACCGGAAGTGTCATCCCTGGCTGTTAGAAAAAAGCAGATATATTCCATTTGGAACCGATACGGATTTTTTCAGATATCAGGAACAGGAAAATGGCGGGCTGCAGAAATATATTATCTGCATTGGCTATAATAAAAGAGATTGGAATACATTAATAGAGGCCTATAAGCTGATTCAGACAGATGTCAAGCTTTATATGATAGGTAATGCAGATATAGAGTGTACGGATCCCAGAATAAAAGTGTTTGCAAAAGTAAATATAATCAAACTTATCCGTTTGATTTCAGGCAGTTTATTTGGGATTCTTCCTCTGAAAAGTTTTAATTATTCCTATGGACAGATGACGCTTCAGCAGCAGATGGCATTAGGGAAAGCGGTTATTGTTGCTGATGTACCCAGTATCAGGGAATACGTAAGAGATGGAAGCGATGCGCTGCTCTATGAACCGGAAAATGTTATGGCGCTGAAGAAAAGCATTGAAAGCCTGCTGGAACATCCGGAGAGAGCAGAACAGATAGGAAAGACGGCAGCCTGTACGATTTATGAAGTATTTAATGAGAAAAATATGGCTGTGGGGATTTATAATTTTATCATGGATATTTGTGAAAATAAGAAATTGTAGGAATTTATTATTTTTTGGATTATACTACTATATGGCATGATAATGGGAGCTATAATGGAGACAAGAATAAGTGTTATTGTACCGGTATATAATGTGGAAAAATACCTGAAAAGGTGTGTTAAATCGCTGACAGATCAGACGTTGAGGGAAATTCAGATTATTTTAGTTGATGATGGCTCCTCAGATGGAAGCGGAGAGCTTTGTAGGCAATTTGCGGAAAAGGACAGCAGAATAAAGGTCATAAGCAAAAAAAATGAGGGGCAGGGATTGGCAAGAAATTCCGGCCTTTCATGTGTTTCAGGCAAATATGTTACTTTTGTGGATTCGGATGACTATATTGATACGGATACGTTTGAAGTTTTATGGAATACCATGGAAAGCAGTAGAGCTGATTTGTGCTGTTACAGCTATGTGAAGCATGATACAGAAGGAAAGATTGTTTACAAGGCTAAAGTAGATGAAAGATTATATGAAAATAATGCGGTATATACATCCTTTTTGCTTCATTATTTCGGAGATGATCCCCTGTTAGATGATTTAAGAGGTGTTTCTGCCTGTATGTCAATGTTCAGGACTGAAATTATTAATAACAATAAGATTCGATTTCTGTCAGAACGCAAGGTATTTAGTGAGGATACGCTTTTTTGCTTGGATTATTGTAAATATATTAAAAAAGTGGTTACACTTTCGCATCCTTTTTACCATTATTGTCTGAAGGCTGATTCATTTACAAAAGGCTATCAGGAAAAGCGTCTTGAATTGACAATTGATTTCTGCAATACACTTAGCCGGTATGCCTGTGACTATAAGGTTGAAGAACTTGTTAGTGAAAGAATAAATATGGTTTTGTGGATTACCCTAATGGATTGTGTTAAGCAGGAAATTCTGCGGAGCAGGGAAACTGGAGTGCGGAAAACATATCGGATGATAAAGGAAATATGTAACCATTCATATGTGAAGGAAGTAATTCGCAATATGAATACAGATGGCTTCCATATGAAACAGAAGCTTTTTTGGTTTGCGATCAGGCGCCGATTGATTCCTATGGTTATGATATTGGGAATTCTTCGGGTAAAACAGGGAATATGAAGGTAATAGTATATGGGTATAAAAACTATTCTGAGAAAAATTAAGGGGATGGGATTGACGACTGCTTTCCTGAAGTTAATTGGTTATGATGCAGTATTTACTTGTGCTGTTCGACAGAGAGCAAGTAAGGAGGATATTCCTGAAATGAAAAGTCCGTTCCATGTTTTCGGACAATCAAAAGAATTCTGGTATGCGGATCCTCTTCTTTACTCTTTCAGAGAAAAGGAATGCATATTTATGGAGGCTTTTGACAGAAAGGCTGGGCTTGGGAGAATTGCATTTTCTGAAAGAAAGGAAAATGAGTGGACAACTCCTAAAATAATTATTAAAGAAAATTTTCATTTATCATACCCTATGATATTTCAATATAAGCAGGAACTTTACATGATGCCCGAAACTTCCACAGCGGAGAAAGTAGTATTATACCGTTGTATTAAATTCCCGGGGGAATGGGAAAAACAACAGACATTTTTAGATGGCAGAAAAATAGTTGATATAGTTGTAAAAGAAATAAAAGAAAATGAGATTCAATTTTTAGGCTCGGAATGCAGCAAGGATAATGATCTTATGACAAAGTTCTGCCGCTTTTCCCTGAAGCATAAAGAGGGTATGTTTGTGGCCAGTGAAGAGACGGAATTTAACCGTGTGCAACAATATACTTGGTTTTCACGGTGCGCAGGGTATCCTTATTCGGATTTGCTTCCGTTGCAAAGAAGCCGTGAGGGTATTTATGGTTATTCCATCATTATGTCTGATCGCAATGAAGTAATGGAAAGCGGAAATGTAATTATGAAAGCTGAAATAACTCCTGAGGATATACAGCTTTCAGGTAAAAAGCCAGGAAAGATTATTGGAATCCATACATACACCAGAACACTTGGATATGAGGTGATTGATGTGGAATATATGGAATATAATCCCTCAAAGTGGAGGGACAGGCTGAATAAAATAAATAGAAAAGGATGATTTCCGCCATGCCCTTGATAAGTATAATTATGTCAGTATATAACGAAGAGATATATTTGAAAGAAGCGCTGCAAAGCATTTTCAATCAGACAATTGAGGATTATGAACTAATTATTGTTGATGATTGTTCCACAGATAGAACGGTAGAAATTATAAAAAGCTTTAACGATCCCAGAATTAAATTAATTATTAATGAGACAAATATGGGATTGACTAAGAATTTGAATAAAGCTTTGAAACTGTGTCGAGGCGAATTTATAGCCAGGATGGATGGAGATGATATTTGCATGCCTGATCGGCTGCGTAAGCAGGTGGAATATATGAGGCTGCATCCTGAATATATGCTGACAGGGTGTCAGACAAGGACGTTTGGTGAGCAAAATATGACATGGTGTCTGAAAGATAATCCTGAAAAATTGAGGATAATGATGTTAATCAGGCCGGTACTTGCACATCCTACATTTATGATGAGAAAAGAACTTATATTTAACAAGAATTTTTGTTATGATGAAAGCTTTCGTTCCGCACAGGATTATGACCTTGCACAGCGGGTAAGTGAATTTTATCCTATAGGAATTGTGCAGGAAGTACTTTTAAATTATCGCACACATAAAAAACAGGTATCCAGCAAATCGGGAAGTACACAATTTGCAAATGCTGATCGTATACGTGAAAGGCAGTTGGAACGGTTAGGAGTAGTACTGGATGAAAATATGCGTAAAGTATATACTTTGTGGGTAAAAGAAGATAAGAATATCGAAGCAGAAACCTTTTGCAGGGCCCAGGAACTGATTCATGTATTTTGCAAAGCCAACGATAAAAAGAATATTTATAGTAAAGAGTTAATGGAAAAAACTTTGAAAGAAATGTTGTTTACTTGGTTTTTAAGAAATAAATCAATGAAGACTATGCTTAAGCTGCCGGCCATCTGTGATTCCATCAGTGATTTGCCAATTTTAGCGAAACAGACTGCAGAAATTATGAAAAGAAAAATGCACGAAAATAAATAGGGAGAAACTCATGCGGGAAGAAAGTTTGTCTGTAAGAAGAAAAATATATCGTAAAATTTGTGCATTGGGAGAAAGGTTTTTACCGGATAAATTATATTTAGAGATGCTTTATCAGGTGAGAATGGGAGAGAAACTCGATCTGAAAAACCCGAACAATTTTGATGAAAAGCTGCAATGGCTGAAGCTCTATGACAGAAAACCGGAATATACAATAATGGCTGATAAATATGAAGTCAGAAAATACGTAGAAGAAAAACTGGGAGAGAGCTATCTTATTCCATTACTGGGGGTATGGGACAGCGTTGATGATATCGATTTCTCTATGCTTCCGGAACAATATGTGTTAAAATGTACGCATGATTCAGGAAGTGTCCTTATCTGCAAAGAGAAGAACACCTTTGATATTCAGTCAGCAAAGCAAAAATTAGAGAAAACATTAAGGACTAATTACTTTTATCCAAGCAGAGAATGGCCATATAAGAATATACATCCAAGGATAATAGCTGAAAAATATATGACGGATGAATCCCATGTGGAATTGAAAGATTATAAAATATATACATTTGGCGGCGAGCCATATCTCATTCAGGTTGATTTTGGCAGATTTGTCGAGCATAAACGAAATTTATATACAACAGACTGGCAGTACATTGATGAAGAAATAGAATATCCTAAAGACCCATCGGTGCAAATTGAAAAGCCGGAGAGCCTTGGTGAGATGCTGGAGTGCTCGCGAAAGCTCGCTGAAGGAACCGCCAGCCTGAGAACCGATTTTTACTCTATTAATGACAGAATATATTTTGGAGAAATAACATTTTATCAGGAAGCTGGATTTGCCCATTTTTCTTCGGAGGAATTTTCAAGGAAATTAGGGAAGATGATTGTGTTGCCTCAATCAAAATTATAGAAGTTATTTGTGCAGAGACAAAAGGATATTGTTTATGATAATTATTGAAATAAGCGGCGGTCTTGGAAACCAGATGTTCCAATATGCTTTGGGGCAGAAATTTATTTCCATGGGAAAAGAAGTAAAATATGATCTTTCATTTTATAATGATAGAGTGCAGACTTTAAGGCAATTTGAGCTGGATATATTTGACCTTGATTGTCCTGTGGCATCTAATAGTGAATTGAGCCGTTTTGGGAAAGGAAATTCTCTAAAAAGCAGATTAAAACAGAAATTAGGCTGGGATAAAGAAAAGATATATGAGGAGAATTTAGATTTAGGATATCAGCCTAGGATATTTGAATTGGATGATATTTATTTGTCGGGGTATTGGCAATCGGAATTATATTTTAAGGATATTAGGGAACAGATTCTAAGGTTGTATACTTTTCCAATACAATTAGATTACATGAATGGTGTTTTTTTGCGTAAAATTGAAAACAGTAATTCTGTTAGTATTCATATTAGGAGAGGTGACTATTTAAATGAGAATAATTTGAAAATTTATGGTAATATTTGCACGTTGAATTATTATAACAAAGCATTGCAAATTATAGCTAAAAAAATTACGAATCCAATAATTTTTGTTTTTACAAATGACATCGAATGGGTAAGGAAAGAATTGGAGATACCTAACATGGTAATCGTAGATTGCAATTCGGGTAAATTAAGTTATTGGGATATGTATCTTATGAGTAAATGTAAGGCTAATATAGTTGCAAATAGTTCTTTTAGTTGGTGGGGCGCTTGGTTAAATAAAAACGAAAATAGAATAATAATATCACCTAAACGATGGTTAAATAACCATGAGCAGACTTCTACTCTTTGTGATAATTGGATTAGATGTGGAGATGATTAAAAGATGGATAAGATTGTGACTAAAATAAAAAGTAAAAAATTACATTATGTACTGAAAGCATTAAAACATTTTGGCGATGAAGAGTATATGGATTTTTTTTTGGAAAGAGAAACGAATCCCTTATTGTTGGAATTTAGTAGAAACGGTGGAAGAAACTTTAATAAGCCATTTTATATTATTCATGAAAATGGAGATGGCTGGGGATTTTTTGCAGAATTTAGGGCGTTGCTGGCAAAATTGGTATTTGCCGAAAGGTTTGGTATGATGCCATATGTCATCTGGGGCTCTAATTTTTTATATAAAGAGCAAGAGGGATTGAATGGTATAGACAATGCATATGAATATTATTTTAATCAACCATTTGGCTATTCTTTAGAAGATGTGAATAATGCAGAACTTGTTACCCATTCAAAATCAATGCAAGCGGTAATGATTGAACGTGAATATAAGCGAGATGTTTACGATATCTCTAATGAATATTTAACCGTGCTCTCGTTTGTTTATAGAAAGTATATCAGTTTAAATGAAGTCATTGAAAATCAGATATATAAACAAATTAATAGTAAGTTTAATGGAGAAAAAGTGTTGGGGGTTCACTTTAGAGGCACTGATTTTAAAGTGGGTTATAATAATCATCCGGTGGCAGTCCAAATAGAACAAACTATTAATGCAATTAAACATGTTATAAAAGAAAGAAATTTTACAAAAATATTTATAGCAACAGATGAAGAAGCGGCATTAGAAAGTTTAAAGAGAGAGTTTGGTAGCATTTTAATCTATTATGAAGATGTATATAGGGGAAATTCCAGTAAATCAATAGCTTTTAGCAATGCGGATAGAGAAAACCATCATTACCGTCTGGGTTATGAAGTGATTAGAGATATGTTGACTCTATCTTACTGTGATGGTCTGGTAGCTGGATTATCTCAGGTAGTAGTTTGCGCGAGAATTGTGAAGGCTAGCAGAAAAGAATCTTATGAAATTTTGAACATTATAAATAATGGAATTAATCATACAAAATTATTTTTTTAACAGAAGAGGGTATTTTTAATGAAATTTGCAATAATACCATGGGATGATAATGGTTTGGCTGACAGAATGTTTAACATAAAAGATAAAACATTAAATTTTGATCATAGGTTAGAACAATTTTATTTTATGAAAAAGGAGTTTGAAATTAATGGTGATATTTTGCATACCATTGATTTTTACAAAGATTTAAGTACAGTTGATTATTTTCTTTTTTTTGACTTAGACATAAATTGGGTAAAAAAATTAGTTGATTTGCATTTGGAGGATAGGATGATTTACTGTAATGCGGAACCTCCAACTGTAAATAAATATAACTGTAAGAATGGGTATGAAAAGCTTCAAAAGATTTTCCCATATATAATGACATGGGATGATGAATTGGTAGATAATAAAACGATATTTAAAAGGAATATACCTTATTATTTTGAGGATAAGAGAAAGAATATACCTTTTGATGATAGAAAATTGATAACGTGTATATCGGGGAATAAAAAATCTAACCATGTTAATGAACTTTACACAGAAAGAGAAAGGGTGATATCTTTTTTTGAAAAGAATTATCCAGATATGTTTGATTTTTATGGGGTAGGATGGGATAAAGAAAAACATCCATGTTATGGTGGAAAGGTTGAAGATAAATCACAAATATACCACAAATATAAATTTGCAATAGCATTTGAAAATATGGGAAATGTTAAAGGATATATTTCTGAAAAAATTTTAGATTGTTTAACTTCAGGTATTGTTCCGATATATAAAGGGGCAGAAAATATAAAAGATTATGTGCCAGAGGAGTGTTTTATTTCTTATGACGATTTTTCTACATTAAATGAATTGGCAAATTATTTAGCTGCTTTGGAAGAAGAAGAGTTTAATAAATATATTGAAGCAGCAGATTGTTTTATTCATTCAAAACAGACTGAATTATTTAGTGGTAAAAATTATGCCCGCTATATTTATAATGTTACAAGGCATGCTATAAAAGTATTTAGAGTTTCTAGAGTTAATAAGTTATGTTTAAATCTCATTGTATATACAAAAACATTTAAACATAGTTTGAGGCGAATTATTAATTTGCGGAGAATATGAGACATGAAATTTTGGACTGTTGGATGCAATATTATGCATAAGGTAATGTGGAATGATATTAATAAGTTGGAAGATGCTGTTTATATAGATAGTATTTTTAGATCAGTATGTAAAATTAAACTTTGGGTATGTAGGTTGTTTATTGAACTGGACAAAAAGGAAAAACTACCTAGTTTCTTACGTAAATATACCTATTCTATTTATTCTCTATCGGATGTGGTATTTGATAATGATAAGAATTTTATAATACTAACCGATAATAGAGTTGGTTGGTATTCTTTAAATTATTTAACTTACTTAAAAGAAAACCATAATGTACGTTATGTACTTATATATCTAAATCCATATATCACTAGTGGTGGTGATGTTTTAAAATTTAAAGAAATGGCAGATTATGTTTTTTCGTATGATAAAAATGATGTTAATAAATATGGATTTGAATATTTTGTTACTATTTACTCTGATTTACCAAAGAGTGGGATAAAGAAAGATATAGAAAGTGATATAATGTATTTTGGGGGAGAAAATGGACGACTTGAGTTGTTATTTAAGTGTTTTGAAGAGATTGATAAGAGTGGTTTGAAATATGATTTTAATATAGTTTCTGTGCAAAAGAAACGGCAAAAGTATAAGGGAAAAATTAAATATTGTAAGCCTGTATCTTATTATAGTTTAATGGATAAAGAATTGTCTACTAATTGTATATTGGAAGTTTTAAGTCAGAAACAAAATGGTACTACTTTAAGGGCTATGGAAGCAGTAATATTAAATAAAAAGTTCTTGACAAATAATTCTGACTTAGTTAATCTTCCTTTTTATAATAATAAATTTATGAAGATTTTTACTGACCCTTCTGCTATTGATTGGGAATTTGTACGAAAAAAAGAAGATGTAAATTATGATTATCATAATGAGTGTTCACCAATTAAGATAATAGAACGTATAAAGTATTTAGAAGAGCATCATATAATGTAGTAAAATTAATGAGAGAAGGTTAGATTGTATGCTAAATAAGTTTAGATATATCTTTGAAAGAAAAGATAAATGGAAATTAATAGGAATGGTTGTTTTGATGATTATTGGAAGTGGGTTGGAACTAATTGCAGTTGCAATATTTAGTCCATTTATTGAATTGTTGATGAATTCTGAGCAAATCAAGGAAAATGAATTTCTAGTTTTTTTATTTAATTACTTTCAATTTAATTCATTAGAAAAATATTTGGTAATCATTGCTCTTGGAATATGTTTTATTTATTTAATTAAAAATATATACTTGGGATTTTTACAAAATAGTATTTTATCTTTTTCTTACAAAACAAGAATGAATCTTGCTACTCGTTTACTTTCTACTTATATGTGTGAACCTTATGTTTTTCACCTATCTAAAAATATTGCTGAGATGCAAAGAAGTCTGCAAACAGATACATCTCAGTTTATGTTATTAGTTAATTCAGTATTACAGCTTACAGTTGAAGTGGCTGTAAGTATTGTTTTGGGATTATATTTATTTCATACAAGTCATTCCATAACAGTTATAGTAATAGGATTATTATTAGTATGTATAGGGTTTTTTTATGTAATATCTAAAAAGGTATCTTTTCGATTAGGAAAGCAGAATGAATATTATAATGCGAAATTGTTTCAGTGGATAAATCAGTCACTTGGAGGAATAAAGGAAGTCAAAATTTTACAACGGGAAGAATATTTTATTGATTCATATAAGGTTAACTATAAAAAACTAATTAAGGGAGCTAAGCTCAATGAATTATTAGCAGCGTTGCCTAAATACATTGTTGAGACTGTCTGTATGACAGGATTACTGTTAGCTGTAGTGGTAAAATTACTATATGGGCATGGCGATTTAAGTACATTCATTCCACAATTAACAACTTTTGCTGTGGCTTCATTCCGATTATTGCCTTCTGTGGGGAAAATAAATGCATATGTTAACAGTATAATGTATAGTAAAGCATCACTGGATATGATTTATGGGGACCTTATGGAGATAGAACAATATTCTCCTATACAGAGTTCGAATAAGTCAGGTTTAAAAGATTGGGTTTTTCAGCGAGGAATATTCGTTGAGAATGTAAGCTACCATTATCCCGATACAGATGTGTTAGTATTAAATAATGTTAATTTAGAAATCCCCAAAGGAAAAACCATAGCATTAATTGGGCCTTCTGGAGCAGGCAAAACGACATTAGCAGATATTATTCTGGGGCTTTTAGAACCAGTATCTGGGCATGTAAAAATAGATGATATTAATATTTATGATAATCTTTCATTATGGCATAAAAAGTTGGGATATATTCCTCAAAGCATTTATTTATCAGATGATTCAATAAGAAATAATATAGCATTTGGTATTAAAAATGAAGAAATAGATGATTCAGCCATTTGGTCAGCGCTAGATAAGGCTCAACTTAAACAATTTGTAGAAAATCTACCTAATGGTTTGGAAACGTATGTAGGAGACAGAGGAGTAAGATTATCAGGAGGACAAAGACAGCGAATTGGTATCGCAAGAGCATTATATCACGATCCGGAAATTCTTGTGTTAGATGAAGCAACTTCTGCATTGGATAATGATACGGAAAATGCAGTTATGGAAGCTATAGAAAGTCTACAAGGGACTAAAACGATGATTATCATAGCGCATCGTTTATCAACTATTAAAAATGCGGATTATATATATGAAGTATTCAATGGTGAAGTGATTAAGAAAAATAAAGATGAAGTAATAATCAATTAATAAGCGGGAGAGAAAAAAATGAAAATGATAGCTGGCATAGTATTATATCAGCCAGATATTTGTCGATTACAGGAAAATTTAGAGGCTATTGTTCCTCAGGTCGATGAGGTTTTGCTTATAGATAATGCCTCGTGTAATATAAGTGATGTTGAAAAATTATTAAAGAAATACTCTTCATGTGTTTTAATAAAAAATGAGAGTAATTTAGGTGTTGCAAGTGCTTTAAACGAAATTTGTCAGTATGCTAAAAATAATGAATATAATTGGTTTTTGACATTAGACCAGGATTCTGTATGTTCAGTAAATCTTATTAAAAATTATGTCGAATATTTGGGGTTTGAGAATATTGGAATAATTACAAGTAAAGCCATAGATAGAAATTTTATATTAGAAGAGGAATTTGGAGTTGAAGAAAAGTACAGATATGTTACATATTGTATTACTTCAGGAGCTCTTATGAATGTAGACGCTTGTATAAAATGTGGTGGATGGGATGAACGTTTATTTATTGATAATGTAGACGGCGATATCTGTATTAATATGAAAATCCATGGTTTTAAAGTGCTGAGTATCAATTATAATGGTATTTTGCATGAGGTAGGACATGGTAAAAATGTACAGTTTTTATGGATGAAAGATTGTGTTTATAATCATTCTGCGGAACGGCAATATTATATGGCTAGAAACAGAATTTATGTGGCAAGAAAATATCCATCTGAGTTTAAGATTTTTAGGGAAATAGTAAAAGAATTCAGAAATTTTCGATTAATATTAATGTTTGAAGAAAAAAAGAGAGAAAAGTTAGTTGCAAGAATTAAGGGGATTAGGGATGGATTTACCATGCCGATACAGTATATAAACTAATATTATAAGGGGTGAGAGTGTGAAAAAAAAAATTGTTTCTATTATTTTGTGTACGTATAATTGCGCTGCTACATTGAAAAATACTTTAGACAGCATAAAAAAACAGGATTATAGTTGTATTGAGGTGGTCATTAAAGATGGTGGCTCTAATGATGGTACATTAGAAATTATTAATGATTTTTTTAAGGAGTTCCAGGGAACGGAGAGAATAGTCAGATGGAAATCCGAATTTGATAAAGGAATTTATGATGCAATGAATCAAGGTTTTTTAATGTCTACTGGAGATGTTATCGTATTTTTTAACGATATTTTTTGCCAAAGAAATTCAATTACACTGATGATGGAAAATATCGAAAATAATTGGGATGATTGTATAGGCGGTCATGCTGATTTAGTATATATGAAACATGGTAAAATAGTTCGTTATTGGAAAATGGGCTCAGGGAAAATGATGCAAGGGTGGATGCCAGGGCACCCAACATTATTTCTAAAAAGGGAAATTTATGAAAAATACGGTTTATATAGTACTAATTATAGCTGCTCTGGAGATTATGAATTTATGGTAAGAACCATAATGGGGAATGAAGATAGATTAATCTATGTGCCAATATTATTGGTTAAAATGTATTATGGAGGCACTAGTACCAATGGGTTAAAAGCATATGTGATATCATTATTAGAATCACATAAAGCATTGAAAGATAATGGGGTAAACAAGGCTTGGTTAATTGATATAAGGAGAACCAGAAAATTAGTATCTCAGTTTTGGTTTGCATATAGGGGCAAATATATAAATGAATGAATTAGTTTCTATTATTATACCAGTTTTTAATGGAGAAATGTATGTAGAAAGATTGATTTTATCGGTAGCTTCTCAGACATATAGACCTTTAGAAGTAATTATAATAGACGATGGTTCTGTTGATTCTTCTTTAAATAAGTTGTATTCGAAAGTAAAAGAATTGGAAGTAGATGATTTAAAATTTATTATTTTGAGTCAGGATAATAAAGGAATTGCAAATACACGGAATTTAGGAATTAAGATATCCTCAGGAAAATATATAATGTTTCATGATCAAGATGACTGGATGGATAAAAACTGTGTAGAAATATTAGTAAAAGAAATGATATCCGGTAAATATGACATGGTAATATCTGGATATAGAAGTATTGATGATAGAGGGATTTGTAAGACAGAATGTTCATTGGATCCCCTTTTATCTTGGAGCAAATATAGAATAACAGCTCCTTGGGGAAGGATCTTTTTGAAGGAATTAATTAATAATAATAAAATATTTTTTTATGATACAAAAATTAGTGAAGATTTGTATTTCAATATTTTTTATATATCTTCATCAAAAAAAGTTAAAGTTATATCTTATGTCGGATATAACTGGTATTATAATAAGAACTCAGAATCCCATTTGAATTGGTCTAAATTGGATAAAGAAAGAGATCCATTTATAATGCTAGATGATTTGCATAAAAAAATAAGATTTGGGAATTGGAATGATAAAAATGAAAGGGCGTATTTTTTTACTAAATATTTAATATGGTATTTGTTATATACTGCAAGGGGTTCGCAAAAGGAAGAGTTAAAAAGAAATATTCAGAGAACTTTTTGTTGGCTAGAACAAAACTATCCAACTTATAGATTTAAGGGAGTTAAAGATATAAAATATCCTCTAGGCGAGCCGCTAATAATTAAAGTATGTGTTATGGTAATTATGATATTGTATAAATTAGGATTAGTTGAGATTGTTTTGCGTATTTATCGTAATTTATAATAAGTTATTTGGAGAATTAAAATTGAGAAAAAATATATATAAATTTATTTTGTGGGTTTTATTTATAATAATTGCATTCTTGATTTGGCCAGGGAAAGTGATATTACCAGGCAGTATTGTAGTTGGAGAAAAGCCATATTCGGAGGGACAAGAAGGAAGATGGCAATTAATAGAAACGGGTACGGAATTGGAATATCAATTTGAAGCTGCTTCAGATAGACTTAAAGGTATAACTTTAAATATACAGAAACAAAATAATGCTGCTTCAGTTGAAAAAAAACAGGGAAATATAATAGTAGCTATTAAAGATTCCTATGATAAGGAAATCTCTATAGTATACCAGGCAATATCGCAATTACAGGAAAATTCACTTACTTTTTTTGAATTAGATGCACACTTGAATAAAGGAGATAGGTATAGTTTAAATATATATTTGGATAATGGTTCTGAAGAACAACTTTGTATATTTGAAAAAGTTGAAAAAGATTCTTTCATAGCTGGAATTCAGTTTAAATATTTGAAGTCATTAGAATCCGCATCGATTATATTAATTTGGGTGGGATGTATTCTATTAGGAGTTCTTTTGCTTTATATAGAAAGGATACCTAATTTTGTTAAATTTATAAAAATTTTTATTTTTTTACTGGTTTTGGCTATTATTGGTGCATGGTGGTATTTTTATAAATTTAAAGAAATTTTAGACGAAAGTATAATATTAAATAGACTTTATATGATAATTCTTTGCCTATTAGCTTTGATTTTTATTATTCAACTATTTATATGCTATTGGAAAAAAGAAAAAAAACCTCAAAAATTATTCTTGTATTCATCAGTAATGTGGGGAGTTATTTATTTGTTAATTTTTCCTGCTTTTACTGCACCTGATGAAGATACACATTTTGTGTCAAGTTATGATTTGGCAAATGTAATGATGGGAATGGATGAACTTGGCGAAGATGGAAAGGTTTTGATGAGGAATATTGATAATCAAATGTATGAGCTTTCCCCTGGACGTGAATTAATGGAAAAATTTTATTCATCAATAAATATAAAAACAGAGAAATGGAGTTATGTTGAAAGTATAAGCAGAAATCCTTATAGTACAAGTAGACAAACCAGCATATTTAATTATTTATTTCAGGCAATAGGAGTGGCAATTGCAAGAGTTTTAAATTTGAATTATTTTTGGGTGATAATTTTAGGACGTGCATCTAATTTATTAGCCTATATAATCCTTACCTATTTAGCAATTAAAATTATTCCTATTGGAAAATGGTTAATTTATGTCATTAGCCAATTTCCTATGGTACTTGAACTAAGTGCCTCGTATTCTTATGATGTTATTAATATTGGAATGGTTTTTCTGTTTATTGCTTTAATATTAAATGTTAAATTTAATGATAGGACTATTAAAGTATATGATTTAGTTATTATTAGTATTGTGGGTGTTGTTATGACCATGATCAAGGGCATGTATTTTCCTATATTGTTTGCTATATTTATGATTCCAAAAGAAAAATTTTCAGATGGATATATCCGAAAAAAATCTGTACTGTTAAGGACAATGGTTGTTTTATTTATAGTTGTAATTTCTTTTTTGGTAAACAATCAGATGCTAATGCATATTTCAGGAACTAAAAATACTGTATCAACCATAGCAGGACATTCGAATGCTAGAAGTATATATACTTTATTATTTGATCCATTTGAGATAATAAAATTATTTGGTAATACAATAATAAAATATGGAGACTCAATATTATTTTCAATATTTGGTCAAAAATTAGCATGGCGTATAGATATGTTACCTTTGCATTTGATAGTATGTTTTATAGGAATAGCTATATATGCGTTAGGTGTAAATGACAATATGTATAAATCGATAAATTTGTCAGATCGAATAATAAGTTTGTTAATTATGTTTGCTTGTACAGGCTTAGCCACTATGGCAATGTTATTAGTTAATACACCAGTAGGCAGTGAGACGATAGAAGGTGTTCAGGGAAGATATTTAGTGCCTTTTTTGCCATTGTTAAGTATAACCGCAGCCTACAATAATTCAAAAACATTAGAAACATCATCGAAAGCAACAAGAATAGTAATAGGAACATCAATTTTAAATTATATTTCTGTTTTATATATTTTTACATATATATTATCAAATTAAAGGATTAAATATGAATAAATTATTATATTTAACAACTTGGGATTTTTCGGATGGCGCCTCAATGGGAATAACTAAGAAAATTAAATCACATATAAAGGTGTTTAATGAAGAAGGATTTGATGTTGATTTCACTTGCATTAAGGAAGGCTGTATTTGGCTATATAAAGATAGTATTCCGATTAATCTAGGTAATGTTGGGGTAGGAAGAAAGATATGTGCTAATTATTATTTATCTAGAAAATTAATTAACAGTGAATATCGTTTTGTTTATACCCGATATGGTTTAATGGATACTTTTTATTTTAGTATATTGAAAAAACTTCATAAAAATGGCAGTAAGATTATTATTGAAATACCAACTTATCCGTATGATAAAGAAAAAAATAAGGGATTACTTTGGTCGATGCTTTTTGGTTGGGATAGATTTTATCGGAGACGTATTAAATATGTGGCAGATGCTATTTTTACTTATTCAGAAGATGATGTAATATTTGGTTTACCTACCATTAGAGGAAAGAATGGTACTGATTTTGATGAAATACGTATTCGAAAAGTTAAGAAAAAGAATAATCAAATTGATTTAATTGCTGTGGCAGGTTTGGCAAAATGGCATGGGTACGATCGTTTAATAAAAGGGTTAGGTGAATATTATAAGGGAGGGGGAACACGAATTGTAAAGTTTCATATTGTAGGATCAGGTAAGCCAGTGGAGGAATATCGAGATATTATTAGACAGTATGGAATAAGCAATTATGTATTTCTATATGGATTAAAATATGGTAATGAATTGGACTCTATTTATGATAGTTGTGATATAGGGGTAGAGAATCTTGGTTTTCATAGAACGGGAGTGTATTATGCCAGTACATTGAAGGCAAAAGAATATGCTGCAAAAGGATTACCATTTATTACTTCGTTGAATTTAGATGTTTTTCAAAATGAATATTTTGTGTTAAAAGTTCCAGCAGATGAATCTCCAATAAATGTGGCAGATATTATAGATTTTTATGATAAAATTTATGATATTCCAGACTATGAAGAAATTTGTCATGATATAAGAGAAAAGGCAAAAAAGGTTTGTGATATAAGAGAAACTATGTTGCCTGTTATTAATTACTTTAAAAAAGACAGTAATTGGGAGTAAACTAGATGTTAGTAGAAGATTTTATAGAGGTAGAAAATGCACTTAATTTACTAGATAGAAAATATAAGGACTTTCCATATTGGATATATAGTCGATATGCGGTATTTAGTTATATAACAAAAATAGTAGATGGTATAGAATTAAGTAGCCAAGAGCTTAGCCAAGGATTATTTGGTGGCATAATGTCTATGCTTATTAATAGTTTAATATTTTGGAAAAAATGTAAAAGCGAAAAAGATAAAGACATACTTATTTTGAACCATGAAAGAAAGATGCTTGAAAATAATAAATATGTTTGTCTTTATACTGAAAAGATAGCAGAACAATATCAGAAAAGCGTGGTCTTTGAAAGACCTTATAATTATAGACATCTAAAACCAGCTAAAACAGATAATATTATTTACGGTGATTATATTGAACTTTGTAGTTTATCACTGGGTTTGCTTTCGTGTTTGTGTAAAACAAAGAAATATAGAAATTCAAAAAAATTTTTTTTAGTTGAGTTAAAAGATATAGTAGACAGTTTACAAAATAAGATTAAGGCAAAAATTGAAATAAATGATTTAGCTGAAACAATTACAAGACTTTATCTTTTATATTGTGTGAAAAAAAAGATTTTTAATAAAATGCTTTCGATTTTTAAGCTACATGTTATAATAGAGGTTGTATCATATAATATGAATTGCATGATAATTAATGAATTAGCTGCAGAAAGCAAAATACCGACAATAGAGTTGCAACATGGGGTTATGAGCGGTTCTATAGCCTATAATTATCCTATGAAAATGGAAATTAAGCAATTTCCAGATTATATCTTTGTTTTCTCGGAATTTTGGAAAAAAAGTTGCCAATTTCCTATTGAACAAAAAAATATAAAAGTGGTTGGCTATCCATATTTAGAAGAAAAGGCAAAACAATATTCTGAGAAATTAATTACAAAAAGGTCTCGAAGAAAAGAGACAGTATTATTTTTATCCCAATGGACAATAGGTAAAGAATTGAGTAAAATGGCAGTTGAATTTTCAGAGCTTAGTAAGGAACAATATGAAATTATATTTAAATTACACCCTGGAGAATATGAAACTTGGAGAAAAAATTATCCATGGCTAGAAAAAAATAAAAAGATTAGAATCATTGATTCTTTAGAACATAATATATATGAATGTTTTGCGATGAGTGATTATCAGGTTGGTGTAAGTTCTACTGCAATATACGAGGGATTGGAGTTTGCTCTAAAAACATTTATTTATAAAATAAAAACATCAGAATGTATGAAGAATTTGTGTGATGATAATTATGCAAGTTATGTTTCTTCAGCACAAGATTTATATGAGAAGATATCTGAAAAGAATTATAATGAGAATAATCATGCAAAAAATGGATTTTGGGAGAAAGATTCTTTAAAGAAAATAATTGGAGAGATTAATGATATTTTGGATAAGAATGAGTACAAATAAAAATTTGTTTAATAAGTATAATAAGTATAATAAGTATACTTGATGGTATTATTTTTGAAGCGTGAGTGTGGTTGGGGATAATGTGGCTGTTTCCATGATAGTATATATAACAGAAAGGGCGAAAATATAAGCAGGCAGAAAAGCTGTTAATAATATATCGGCATGTGCTATAGCTGGAGCGCATTCAATTAATGTTTTTTAATATAGACTTAAAAAGATTGCAATAAGTTAAATGAAACATGGAAATCCTTTTACAATTAAAACGTATATATTACAAATAGTAGTCGAACTAAAAAGTATTATAATAGCTGGGAGAAAGGAAATACAATTATGGGAAAAATATTGGTTACTGGAGCAGATGGTTTTATTGGTAGTCATCTTGTAGAGGAATTAGTGAAACAAGGTTTTGAAGTTAAGGCATTTGTATATTATAATTCTTTTAGTACATGGGGGTGGTTGGATTATTTGCCAGAATCAACAATGAAGTATGTAGAAATTTTTCAGGGGGATATTAGAGATCCTCACGGAGTCAAAGAAGCTATGAAAGATGTGCAGGCAGTATTTCATTTAGCGGCATTAATTGCGATTCCGTATAGTTATTATTCTCCGGACACCTATGTGGATACAAATATTAAAGGGACTCTTAATGTTTTGCAAGCTGCAAGAGACTTGAATATAAATAGAGTTTTGGTTACATCTACGTCAGAGGTTTATGGAACAGCAAAATATGTACCGATAGATGAATTGCATCCTTTACAAGGACAATCCCCATATTCTGCTACTAAAATTGGCGCAGATAGGTTGGCGGAGTCTTTTTTTCGTTCTTTCTCATTACCAGTTACTATAGTAAGGCCATTTAATACATATGGTCCAAGACAATCTGCAAGGGCTATTATACCGACAATTATTACTCAATTATTGTCAGGAGAGAACAAAATTAAATTAGGTTCACTTACACCAACAAGAGATTTTAATTATGTAAAAGATACGGTAAATGGATTTATTGAGATATATAAATCAGATTTAACAATTGGAGAAGAAATAAATATTGCTACTCAAATGGAGATTACTATTGGAAAATTAGCAGAGGAACTGATACATCAAATTAATCCTGCTGCATCAATAGTATGCGAAGAACAAAGATTACGTCCTGTTAATAGTGAGGTTAATCGATTATTGGGATGTAATAAAAAAATAAAAGAGTTGACTCACTGGAAGCCCAGATATACCTTTGAACAAGGTCTGACTGAAACTATAAATTTTTTTGAAAAATATTTATATATGTATAAGGTTGATAGGTATAATATCTAATTAGAGAGGTTATTTATGGATATACGGCAATTGATAATATCTGAAGATGCAACTATTTTGGATGCAATGAAACAGTTAGAGCAAGAGGCAAAGAAAATACTTTTTATTTTGCGTAATGGAAAGTTGGCAGCATCTATAACTGATGGGGATATTAGGCGGTGGATTTTATCAGGAGGAGCTCTTGATGAGTCGGTTGATAAAGTGGGAAATTTCAACCCACTTTATTTACATTTAAATGAGATTAATTTGGCTGAAAATCTAATGCATAAATATTCAATTGAAGCTGTGCCAATAATAAATGAAAAGCATGAACTAGTATCGGTTGTATTTTGGAATGATAAAAATATTCATATAGAGAAAGCAAAGATAGATTTACCTGTAGTAATGATGGCAGGCGGACTGGGAACAAGATTGTATCCATATACTAAAATATTGCCTAAACCACTTATTCCGGTAGGTGAGATTCCGATTGCAGAAAGAATTATCAACCAGTTCTGCCAAGCGGGGTGCAATCAATTTTATTTAGTGGTGAATCATAAAAAAAATATGATTAAAGCATATTTTAATGAAATTGAGAAAAAATACGAAATACAATACATAGATGAAAATATTCCACTGGGCACTGGGGGAGGAATCAGTCTACTTAAAGGAAAAATAAATTCAACTTTTATACTGACTAATTGTGATATATTGGTAGAAGCTGATTTCTATAAGATTTATGAATTTCATAAAAAACAAAAAAATATAATTACGATGATTTGTTCATTAAAGAATTTTACAATTCCTTACGGGGTTGTAAATATCGCTCATGACGGTTCTATTGATAGTTTACAGGAAAAGCCTGTGATTTCTTTTTTTACTAACACAGGCTGTTATTTAGTTGAATCAAAGGTTATTGATGAAGTAGAATTAAACCGAAATGTAAATTTCCCGGAATTAATTGAAGAATGTAAAAAAAAGGGTGATAAAGTGGGAGTATATCCAATAGGAGAACGTTCCTGGTTTGATATGGGACAAATTGATACATTTGAAGAAATGAATAAGAAGTTTGAAAAGTAATGATAGGGGTTTATTATGTTGGATATTATTTCTTTTAAGGAAGAAACCAAATGGAATAGTGTTGTAAAATCTTTTAATAATTGGGATGTATACTATCTTTATGAATATTCTGTTTCTTTTATGATTCATGGTGATGGTATTCCGCTATTATTTTATTTCACAGATGATAAAATGAGAATGTGTTATATAATGATGCTTAATGATTTAGCAAACACTAAAGTATATGAAATGACACTTGATAAAAATCAATATTATGATTTGACTACACCATATGGTTATGGAGGTCCAATTGTTGATGGGAAAATAAATAATATATCAGTTACGGTTTTTATGAATGAAATGGCAGAATATTGTAGACAACATAATATAGTGAGTCAGTTTTTTAGATTTTCTCCATGGATGATGAATCATTTAGTTTTAAATAGTTTTTGTGAACAGAAATTTTTGAAACATACTATTTTTATGGATACGATAGATGTGCCAAGAATTTTTGATAATATGGATTCGAAAAATCGCAATATGGTTCGAAAGGCAATTAAATATGGTGTTACGATAACACAGGATTCAGGTGAACGGTTAGAGCAATTTATTTCAATATATAATGAAACAATGGTAAGAGACGCAGCGGAACAATATTTCTTTTTCGAAAAGGAATACTATATGTATATAATTAAAAATATGGTTAATAATGTTCGTTTTTTTTATGCGGAGAAAGAGGGGGAAATTATTAGTGTAGCAATGATTTTATTTGGAAATAAACGTGCACATTATCATCTGTCTGGAATGCGCACAGATGCCAGAGGATTTGGTTCTATGAACTTGCTGTTATATGAAATTGCGTGTTGGGCATCTCATGAAGGAGTAAGGTTATTTCATTTAGGCGGTGGTGTAAATGCTGAAGACAGCTTGTTTAAATTTAAAAAACAGTTTAATAAACAAGGACGATTTGAATTTTGGATTGGAGCTAATGTTTTTTTGCAAACAGAATATGAAGAATTAATAAAATTAAGAAAAGATTTGAATCCGGAATGGAATGATAGAAATAAATTTATGATTAAGTATAGGGGACAATAGAATAAAGATTATTTTTACCTACATGAAAAATTTAGATTGGAGATTTATATGGGTAATACATTTATTATTGCAGAGGCTGGAGACAACCACAATGGAAATTTTGAGAATGCCTTGAAGCTTGTTGATGCTGCAGTAGAAGCAGGAGCTGATTGTGTAAAATTCCAGACGTTTGTCACTGAGGAAATAATAACAAAAAATGCTAAAATGGCAGAGTATCAAATAAATAATACGGGATGTGAAGAAAGCCAGTTTAGTATGGTAAAAAAATTAGAGTTGTCTTTTTATGAATTTAAATTAATAAAAAAATATTGTGATGAAAAGAAAATAATGTTTTTATCTACACCATTTGATATACCTAGTATAGAGTTTTTGGAGGAATTAAATATTCCTATATTTAAAATACCATCTGGTGAAGTGACAAATCTTCCATATTTGGTTAAGATAGCCCAAACTGGTAAAAGTGTTATTCTATCAACTGGTATGTGTGAAGTTAAAGATATTCAGCTTGCAATACAAATATTGGAGGATAATGGATGCGGTACAATTACGTTATTACATTGTAATACAGAATATCCTACACCATATGAGGACGTTAATTTAAATGCTATGACAACAATGAGAAAAAAGTTTAAAAAGGAAGTTGGTTATTCTGATCATACACTTGGAATAGAAGTGCCGGTTGCTGCGGTTGCAATGGGGGCTACTGTTATCGAAAAGCATTTTACATTAGATAAAACAATGCCGGGTCCAGATCATAAAGCAAGTTTAGAACCTGATGAACTAAAGGAGATGATTATTAAAATAAGAAATATTGAGAAGGCTTTAGGGGATGGAGTTAAGAGAGTTAGTAATTCAGAACGAAAGAATATTACTATTGCCAGAAAAAGTATTGTTGCCAGGAAAAGCATTGCTAGAGGAGAGTTATTTACTGAAGATAATCTTGCGGTGAAAAGACCTGGAAATGGTATGAGTCCTTTGTTATGGAATAAGATTATTGGAACAAAAGCCAATAAAGATTATGTTGTAGATGAGTTGATAAAAATATGATAGATAATATAAGAAAGAAAAAAATCGCCGTAGTAACAGCAACACGTGCAGAGTATGGTGTATTAAGAAGAATATTAAAGATTCTGAATGAAGATGATAATATCCAAATGTTACTTTATGTAACAGGCACACATTTGTCTAAAGAATATGGATACACTGTAGAAGAAATACAAAATGATTTAATCCCGATTAGACGGATGGTCGATATTAATGTACGATGTGGTGGAGCAGTTGAAGTGGCCGAAACCATTTCTACTGCACAAGTGAAATTTGTTAAAGCCTTTTTAGAGGATCTACCAGACATTTTGCTTGTTGTAGGGGATAGATATGAGTTATTGCCTATTTGTACAAGTGCATTGCTTTTGAGGATACCTATTGCACATATATCAGGTGGGGAGGTAACCGAGGGAGCAATTGATGATATCATAAGAAATTGTATAACAAAGATGAGCTATTTACATTTTCCAGCATGTGCTGAATATAAAAATAGGATAATTCAAATGGGGGAAGATCCTGAAAGAGTTTTTGATTTTGGTGACATAGGTGTGGATTCCCTTTTAAACACGGAAAGATTGACTAAAACCCAACTTGAAGAAAGCATGTTAATAAAGTTGGATAGACCCTTTTCACTTGTTACTTTTCATCCGGTTACTATGCAACAGGACAGCCTTGAACAGTTAACTGAACTACTATTAGCAATAGAACAAAAGAAAGAATATTTATATATAATAACAAAAGCTAATGCAGATATGGGAGGAGAAGATATAAATAAGCGGCTTGAAGAGTTTTGCAAAACGCATGATCACTGCATATTATTTTCGTCTTTAGGAAACCAACGGTATATTAGTTTACTTGCTTTATGTGATTTTGTTATGGGTAATTCTTCCAGTGGAATATATGAAGCTCCTGCTTTTAGAAAACCGGTAGTAAATATTGGAGATAGGCAGAAAGGTAGAGTTAAGGCGGAATGTGTTGTGGACTGTTTGCCTAAAAGAAAGGATATTATAGCAGCAATTGAAAAAACTGAGGATAACGCTTTTAGAAATTCAATTAAAAATATGCAGATGCCTTTTACCGGTGGAGCAACTGCAGAAAATATAATTGACACAATAAAAGATTTTTTAAATAATAATAGAATAAGTTTGATGAAAGGCTTTTACGATATTAATTTTTTATCTGAGAAGGATATATTATGAGAAAGCTTTTAGGTAATTCTTTAATTTTTACAGTTTCTAATGTTTTACTACAAGCGCTTTCATTTATACTATTGCCTTTATATTCGAATATCATATCTACTAGTGATTATGGAATTATTAGTAATATAAATACGATTGTATTTTTGTGCAATTTAATTATTTCTATGCGTTTGGACGGCGCACTGTCTAGATATTATTTTTGTTGTAAAACAGAGGAAGATAAGAAGAAACTTTTTACTAAGCTTAATATTTTTCTGCTATTTTTATCTACAATTGGTTATTCTTTTATTGTTGTATTTTCATGGTCCTTTTTCGTAAATAAAATAGGCATAAATACTTGGATTGCTTTAGTAATTGCAATATTTACTAAATTTTTTGATAATTTTTATTCAATGGTATCATCATATCTTATAGCCGAACAGAAGGCAAAAACTGTTTCTTGTATTGCCGTTTTTAGTGGAGCTTTAAATTTAGTAAGTACTTATTTATTTGTGACTAGGATGAATAATAAAGTAATCGGTTATGTTTTATCCTTTTTAGTTATTAGTATGTTTAGAATGATTATAGTTTTATATTATCAGATGGTTTTATGGTATCCGGTAAAAGAATTCTGGAAGGTGAAAGAGTACGTTCGATATTCAGCAAATCTTTTACCAGTTGAGTTGGCTTATTGGATTATCAATACTAGTGATAGATTGGTAATAACAGCTCTTATAGGAACTTCTTCAACTGGAATTTATAGTATGGGAAGCAATTTTGCCCATATTGTAAATATATTTATTGATTCTTTTAATAAGGCCTATGTACCATTTGTTTTTTCCCAAATAGGTAGTAATTCAGAAAAAGAGGCAAATAATTTAATATGTCGTGTAAATCAGTATTTTGTTGCCGGAGCATCTGTAATTGCAGGAGGGGTATTTGTATTTGTTCCCAGTATAATTGAAATTTTTAATAAAGATTATGCAGGGAGTGCCACAGTAGCCATGGTTTTAACTATTAGTACTTTTTTTTATGGTATAATGCAATCATATAATGTGATATGCAATTATTATGTAGAGTGTATGCAAACAAAAGCAAAAATAATTTCTTTGTGTGCTGTATTGAACATTATTCTTAATATATTATTTGTAAAGAAATTAGGTTTAATTGGGGCAGCAGTAGCTACAGTAATCTGTTATGCGTTAATTGCACTGGGAATAAAATATTTAGCAGATAAACGTTGGAAATTAATGGTAAATATGAAAAAGAGAGTTATGACCTATTCATTTACGATTGTTTACTTAATATTTGCCTGGACTCCACTAGGATATAAAGGCCTTATTATTAGAATTTTAAGTTCAATAATATATGTATTAATAATGATTGGAATTAACATCTCTTTGAGTGATTATATTAATAAAAAAGAAGGAGGAACTAAAAATGGGGAGAATGCTAATTAGTAATGAAAAAAAATTTTTCAGCATACTTCATGAAATGTTTGTTAGTTCCGGTTTTACAAGATATTATAGGAAAAAAAGTGACAATCTGGATGAGTGTTATTATGAAAAACTATGTATTCATAATGAGAATTTTTTAGAAATTAGTAAAGAAGAGTCCATTGCATCTGTAGGAACATTAATTTACAATGGTTCTATTGGCAAAAAAGCTTTAAAAAGTTTTTATATTGATTATCTAAATGAGGGAATGAAAGTACGAAAAAAGGCGTTAGGATGTTATTGTATTGTTTTACATGTAAAAGAACAATATATTATTTTTACAGATTATGATGGAAGATATGCATTATATTACTATTATGATTTAGATAAGTTTTTAATAACATGCCAGTATACACATATTGCTATGGCTATTGATGCTGAAGTAAATAATATGGCATTAATAGAAAAAGGAATTCAATATTGTAATCTTGGCAAAGACACACCATTTCAAAAGGTTTTTAGATTATGCGGATATGAATATATAGCAATAAATAACGGAAAATTTCAGATTTCAGAATGCGGAAATTTATGGGATAAATTTAGTGTTAATGAGTCAGAAGATAATCTGTATAAAATTTGCTGTTCGATAGAACAAACTGAATTGCAATATAATCAAGTATTTAGAAATAAGACAATTTGCATGACGGGAGGGCTGGATTCAAGAGTAGTTCTTGCAGCAATGATTAAGGGTGATGATAAACCGGATATAGTTTCATGGCAAGGAAAAGGGTTAATATTTAATTCTTTTAAACAAGATAGAGATATATGTGAAAGAATAGTACAAGAGTTACGTTTAAATATTAAGAAGCCAGATTATAATTTGGACTATAAAATAGAAGGAGAAATAAAGAAAGAAGTTTTGATAAAACGATTGGGGGAACTGATATCTATATATGGAGGAAATCAAGATTTTTTTCAGCAATTTGAGGATGGTTATTTTGGTGAATATGTTACATTTGGGTATTTTGGGGAACCTCTCCGAAGTAATGATAAACTAGATCCTGTTTATCATGAAAATTTTTCTTTGGAAAATTATTTAGATGATTTTTATATTAATAGTAAATATTCTAATAAAATTAAGAATTGGAGAGAATATAAAAAATATATATATTCAAAATTAACATATTTGACAAATAAGTTAGGAATTAATAAAGAGTTTTTAACCCAAGAAGAATGCATGCTTCTTCATTATTATTATAGAACTTTAGCAGATAACCAAGTATGCCAGTTGGCTAATATTTATTGTTATTCAACCCAAATTTTGGCAGAATATGAAGTTCGCAAATTTATACTTGTGACTGCGTATAAGCAAAAGAAAAATGCTTCTCTTCAAATAGCTTGTATTAATAAATTATGCCCACAATTAACTAAAATACCACTTTTTTCACATTGTAGAATGAGAAGAATTAATACTGAAGAACTTAGAATCGAAGATAAAGGAATAACTGAAATTGAATATTATATGAAAAAGAATATTGAAAAAATTGGGAAAAAATATGTTCCTGGACTATATGATAAAATGTGGGGATTATATTCTAAAATTATGAATCCTATAAATCTTCCATCGATAAACAGGAAAATAACAGAATATTATCTTGAATATATAGAGAAAAATAAAAATGAAAGAATTAACTTAGATAATATTTTTAACTTGGAAGAATGTGAGTGGGATGATTTGATACCTTGGTTGTATTTTATGACTGTAATTTGTAATTATTAAAGGCATAAAAGCAGGATAATTAAATTGGAATACGTAGTTTTACGCTTTAACAAATGTAAGCGTCTAAATATTGGTGATTATTAATTTAAGTGAGTTTCAAAACTAATTTGGGTATGCAAGAATATATACTATACCTGTAAAAAACATGATAAATGATAATGGATTTTTTTCTAGTACGTATTCATTGTGTGCTAAAATAATCTTAAATTATAAAAAAACTATAAAATCTGGGTATAGCAAACATACCTCTGGAAAATTTGATATTTGAGATTATTTTCTACAGGGTTTACCGCTTTTGTGAAAGTTCTCTGTTGTGGGACGCTTTGTAAGTTTATAGGATTAATGTTTACGATCTTCAGGATGAATTCCTTCATGGGGATTGTCCCAAAGATCTTTTGAGCAACTGCATACTTACGCTGTCTTTAGGGGCTGCTATTATGAATGCCAAATATGTGAGTTCACTGCCTTTGATCCGGATTGAGCAGGAATGTCAGAGGAATGGTGTGAATCTATCCCGCCAGACAATGGCTAACTGGATCATCCGCTGTTCAGAGCGTTATTTATCCTCTATGTATGAGTATCTGCGTACAAAGCTTCTTGGAATACTATGTCAACCAGGTAGATTAGTCCCTTGTCGAAGCCATCCATGAAGGCCGTAGTGCCGAAAGCAAAAGTTATATGTGGATATCCACCTTCCGGGGAGATGTACACAGACAGGTCGATTGTCCTGTATGAATACCAGAAGAGCGGAAACAGTGAGTATCCCATGGAATTCTTAAGGCCTTTCATGGAATACAGGTTACGGATGGTCTTGAGTAGTATCATAAAGTGGGCCGAGAGCTTGACAGAGTCATAAATACGAACTGCTGGGTCCATACACGCAGGGATTATACAGATGCCGTAAAGGCAATGGAGAAAAGGAATCCGGAAGCAGTCAAACCGTCAACCGCCTATCAGGCACTGGCCCGGATTGGGACAAACTTTGAGTTGGGGGCACTCTCAAAGAAATGTCTGGAGCAGAACATTTTAAAGAAAGGGAAGCCTCAATCAAGCCATTGGTTGAGGAATTTTCATGTGGGTAAAGGAACGTCTAGCTGATACTAGCTGTCTGCCAAAGGGAAAAACGGCTAAAGGTCTGAGTTACAGTGTCAATCAGGAAGAATACCTGAAAGCATTCCTGACAGATGGAGAAGCCCCGATGGATAATTCAGCTTCAGAGAGTAGCATCCGCACTTTCTGCGTAGGCAAGAACTTGGGGGCTAAATTCCATCAGAGGGGCACAGGCCAGTACAATTGTTTACAGTATACCTGAGACGGTAAAGTTGAACAACTTGAACCCGTCTTATTATTTCAAGTATCTGCTGGGAAAGATACACAGGTACATGGACGAAAAAGGAAATATGGAGGCATCAAATCTGGAACCGTTGCTGCACTGGGCAGAAAGGCTTCCCGCAAAATGTCATAATAAAACGCGCCGCTGAAAAGCGGCGCATTTATATAGATTGAGTACACGATTTGACGTTTTGTATTATGCGACGATGGCGAGTTGTTTAAATGTTTAGTAAAGAAGGAATATTTTTTTGTATTTTCGAAAATTCTGAATTCTTCGAAAATAGATAGTCGGCGATAATTTGCATAAGTAAAAGATCATTTTCATGATCAAGATCTAATATTCCAGTATCATACATATGTATAATTTCGTTGTATCCTTCCAACGCACCTAGTCCCTTTTTTAGGTGAGAACACTTATAAGCATATAATGATGCATTCATATCGAAAACTTCTGGTGCTTCCTGACGAGCAGTATAATTTGTAGGGATAATTCTTTCGTAAGAATTAGTAATACTGCTTTTGCTGACCATATTAAAAAATGGACTTCTACGAGAAGGAACAACAGAAAATACGACATCAGCCTGTGATGAACGCATTTTGTTAATTAGACTTTGAATATTATCAACAGTACGCAGAGGAGATGTTAAGTCTAAATCTATGACCATTTCGTAAACAGTATTTTTCCTTTTTTCCATTTCTATAAGGCTATCAAGAATGACATCTTTTTTTGCAACTAAGTCTCCTGCCAATTCTTTTTTACGTTCAATAAAATTAACTGTTAGTTTAGTATTGCTGCAAAGAATTTGAGTGAGTTCTAAACTGTCAGTATTAAGAGCAATATCAGCTTGACATTCTGGGTGTTCACGTAGATAACAGTCTATCGCTGATAAAGTATAAAGTGGTAATGGGTAACCACAAAACATTTGAACATTTTTATTTTTTATGCCTTTTGATCCAGCTCTTCCACAAATTGTGAACAAAATTTTCATTTTTCTATTCTCCTTTTAATTAACATATGTACCTTCTGCTAGCTTTAATACAGAATATGCATGAAATATGTCATTGGTATTTGGCTTTATACCATAATAAATATCTAAAAAATATTCTAACTCTTTAGATTGATAGTCATCACGCTCTTCTAAAATTTTTATTTTCTTATCTGATGATAAATAAGTAATAGTATTTTCTAAAAAATTACATAAAATAGTGTCTTCAGAAGTATAAATTTCCATTTGACGTATATTTTTTCTACCGAAATAGTCTAAATGTAATTCGACTGTTTTATTATTATACTTTGCTATATATATAGCAACATCATTACTATTAATTTCTAAATTAGAAACTTTATCTATTATACTATATACGTTTTGAGGCATACCTAGCAGACATGTGATATAATCCCATTCATGAATAAGATCTATTGATACACCTCCACCGAGTTCTTTACGTGCACTATAGGATTGCCGATAATCAATTTGAGGGCGCCAGTCAGGAAGATAACTTGAACAAATACAGCGAATGGAATAAACTTGATTAAAGTTAATATGACTGTTAATAAACTGAAAGAGTGAAGTATATCGCATAGGCGCAGCTACATAATATATTTTGTTTTCATCTAAATTAATATCCTTTGGAGACAAATGAGTGTCGTTAAAAAGTGGCTTTTCGATAAAAAATGCATTTGCATAATTCTGAAATTTTAACAAAGTGTCTAAATGAAGGCTTGTTGGGTTAGTAATAAATATAATATCGTAGTCAGCATCCATTTGTGAAACATTTGTGAAAGTTTTATGGATTAGTTTTTGTGTTTCAGTATCTAGCGAGACACCAAGTCCACTGCGGAATAAATCGATTGTTAAATTTTGCTTTGGAATTAGTTTGGATAGATTGCGGATATGACGACGGCCAATTGAACCAGCACCTATAAAGCAGACTTTCATTTATTTAGTTTCCTCCATTTTATCTATTAATTCTAATATTTTAAGATCATCTTGAAATCCGTAGTATTTATGAGAAGGATTAAAAATCTTGTCTTCAAAAGCTTTAAGTTCTTCTAAATAATCATTTTCAATAATGTTTGCAGAGTAGCGAGAATCCTTAATAAACTCTCCCTCAAAAATATGTTTTTTCATATGACCTATACTAAAATCATATTCATAATATTCTTCTGGAGTACCATCCCATTGTATTAAAATTTTTTCTCCAAATAATCGAAATGTCTGAATTGGGCTGCGGCAAACAATATCTACTATAAAAATACCATGATTATTATTTTCGTGTTCTAGAAAAACAAAATAAGTGTCATTATAGTCTAGATCTAAACAAGTTGATTTTTTGGTAATAATTTTATAATTAATTATATTACCAAATGTTGTTATTAACCAAGGTAATTCGATTGCAAGAATTTCCCTGCAAGCATTAGTTTCTTTTTGGCTCACAAAGAAATTTTTATAGTTTTCCCAAGGATGCCAGTCTGGTAAATATTGTCCAACATGATAACTGTAGTTTAGATTTGCTGGATTAGGTATTAGTGATTGCGTATAAAGAATTTCTTTCCTATATAGTTGAGTAGAAGAAAGAAATAAAACTAAGTTGCGTTGTTGAGCTAAAGAAATTAGTTCTTTATATCCATTTGTTGTCAGGTTAATTTCTGAAAAAACATGAATATTGGATAATAAAAGTTCTTTTATAATTTTATGATGTGTTAGTGGGGATGTGGAAACAATAGCCGCAAAGATATCATTTTCTTGTAGAGCAATTTTAATAGATGTATAGCAAGAAATATTATATTGTTTTGATACCTCACTGCAACGAATTTGGTCCAAGTCAACACCAATAATTTCATAGTTCATATAATTTTTTATTAAACGTATTCTTCTTTTTCCCATTGAACCCAATCCAATGACTATAATATTTTTCATCACAAATTCCTTTCAATTCATATTTAACTTTATTATAGCATTGTTATAAATGAAATTGGAAGAAGAACTTGTATATTTCAAAGGCAAAGGGTATAATAAAACAATAATTTTAGTGGAAATTAGCATGATAGAGGAGGAAATGATGCAAAATAATATATTATTCTTGCTTATTTTTGCTAGTATTATTTTAGTTATTAATTATACGCTATCAATTAAAAAAAGAATTCCTTTTTTATGTATTGCCAGTTTTTTGTTTTATTTTTTTTGCGATAAAAATATGCTTATTCTTTTGACTGGAATAGTTTTTTTCTCATATATATTAGGAATGGCTATTGAAAAAGGTAAAACAAGTTGTATACAGAAAATTTGTTTTACCTTTGGTATTTTTATGTGTGTCTGTACATGGTGTAGTTTTAAATATTATAATTTTTTTATAGAATCATATTTAAAACTGTTTAGACAGATCAATGAGGACAATATAGCAAAGCCTATTTCTATGCTGCTTCCTTTAGGTATTTCATATTATATATTGAAAGTTATAGCTTATCTTTCTGATATTTATAAGGGTAAAATCAAGGCAGAAGAAAACTTGTTCAATTATACCCTTTATATAAGTTTTTTCCCACAAATAATATGTGGACCAATTGAGCGACCACAAATCATGCTGGAACAATTCCGAAAAGGGTTGCATTTTGAAAAAGAAGTTTTTTTGATGGGATGCTCTAAAATAGTAGAAGGGATTTTTAAAAAGACTGTAATTGCGAATAGATTATCTGGATACGTGAATGTCATATTTGATACTCCGGATGCATATCCGGCTTTAGCATTATGGATGGCAGGCTTTTTTTTTACAATTCAATTATATTGTGATTTTTCTGGATATTCAGATATGGCAATAGGAATATGTAATATTTTTGGGGTAGAGTGTAGCCCTAATTTTCTTTATCCATTGTTGTCAAAAAATATAAAGGAATTTTGGAGAAGATGGCATATATCTTTATCGTCTTGGTTGAGAGATTATATTTATATTCCGCTTGGGGGAAATAAAAGTGGTAAATGGAAACAGAAAATTAATATATTGACGACTTTTATTGTAAGTGGTTTATGGCATGGAAATGGGTTGACATATATTGTGTGGGGATTGTACAATGGTATACTTAATTTATTAGTTTGTCAAAAAAAACAAAAGGATAAAAAATTACATTTTATTAAAGAAAAATTTATAGAAATCCCTATCAATTTTTTATTTGTTATGCTTGGTTTTATTTTTTTCAGAAGTTCTAATATTAATATTGCATGGAAGTATATAATAAAAATGTTTAGTTCATTTACGATTAACATGGATGTAATTATAAACTCAATTCTACCTTTTACTATGGATTATAATTGTGTTTCATATTTTTTAATAGTAATCCTAATGATTATTTTATTATACATCAGAGAATACAGGCTGTACTATGGATATACGAAAATGTGTGAAAAAAAATTTTGGGGAGTATTATTTTTTACTTTTACACTTTTTTTAGGATTATTTGGAGAGGACAGTTTTTTATATGCAAATTTTTGAGGGGAAAAAAGTAAAAAATAATTTAAATAAAAATTTAATATTGTTTTTTCTATACGTTTTTATTATTTTAATTATTATTTTAATAAAAAACAATTATTCACAGTATTTATTGAAAAATGCTAATTTTGGAGTACCATCTTTGCTTCAGCAAGGAGAAATGGAATATTTATTTATTGGTTCCTCTGCATTCCGTCAAGATATCGATCCTCATATAATTGAAAACAAATTGGATGATAACTTTTACATTCTCACATATAATGGAAATCAGCCCGCTTTTGAAGTATTGCAGTTAAGATATTTGTTAAATAAAGGTTTAAAAGTTAATAAGCTTTATGTTGATATGTATGCTTACGCACTTGTAAGAACGCCGTGGGTTAGTGATACAAAACAATTTCTTGAAATGGATATATCTTATCAATGGAATGTATGGAATATGATTAGAAAAAATAGCAGTGCATCTTTTAATGAATTTTGGCAGATTTTTGTAAGTGCAAATAATGAACAATTACTAACATGGTTAGTAACATATCCAATGATAAATAATCGTTTTTATAAAGGGGGAAATATTACAGAAAGTATAGGGAAATCAAATGATGTATTGGAACAGGCAGCAATAGAAAATCCTGGGAAAGAGATAAATCCAATACAATTATCGGCAATAGAGGAGATAATTAAGATTGCGAATGATAATGATATAGAAATTTATTTTGTGGAAACTCCAAAATTTTATACTGTTATGCAGGATGAAACGTATCAATATATTATGGATATA
This sequence comes from Clostridium sp. KLE 1755, assembly GCF_000466465.2. Lineage (NCBI taxonomy): Bacteria > Bacillati > Bacillota > Clostridia > Eubacteriales > Clostridiaceae > Clostridium > Clostridium sp. KLE 1755. The sequence continues at coordinate 38,320 of NZ_KE992715.1, read as the reverse complement.
TATATTGGATTAATTGAAAATACTTCAGCAAAAATGATTCTTACAGAAGAGACTTACAATAATACAAAAAAAGTAAAATGTGATAAATGTATAATTGTCCCGTTTGGTAATGAAGATGATTATTATTTTATTGATACTGTTCACATGTCTTCACTAGGACGAAAGAAGTATACTGAAGAATTAATAAAAAAAATGTAATATAATAACGGGGTTTAAATTTATGAAAGTCTTAATAATAATTCCGGCCTATAATGAAGAAGAGAATATTGAAAAGGTGATTTTAAATATTAAAAAAATATATCCTAATGCAGATTGTCTGGTGATTAATGATTGCTCAACTGATAAGACAGAACAAATTTTGAAAAAAAATGGTGTAAATCATGTATGTTTACCTATTAATTTAGGGATAGGGGGAGCTGTACAGACGGGTTATCAATATGCATTAGAAAATAACTATGATATAGCAGTACAAATGGATGGAGATGGACAACATGATCCATTTTATTTATCTAACTTAATAGAACCAATTTTAAAAGAAGAGGCCAATATTGTCATTGGCTCTAGATTTATTACAATGGAAGGATTTCAATCATCTGTAGCTAGAAGAATCGGAATAAGAATATTAGGACTCCTAGTCTCTTCGTGTTGTTTAAAAAAGATTAAAGATGTAACTAGTGGTTTTAGAGCTGTAGATAAAAGATTTATAAAAATATTTGCAAATGATTATCCACAGGATTATCCTGAACCTGAAGCAATTGTTTCGGCAGTGATGCATGGGGGAATTATAAAGGAAGTTCCAGTAATTATGAAAGAAAGAATAGGAGGGGTTAGTTCTATTAGTTACAAGAAATCTATTTATTATATGATTAAAGTTTCATTGGCTATATTAATATGCCGTATTAGTTTTGGAATACGAAGAAAATAAATTTATACTATGGAGAGTAAAGATGACACCTTATTTACGACAAATATTAATTTTGGGAATTCTTATATATTTTGTATTAATTCTTATTTTTTTAAAAAATAAAGCATTATCTTTAAAATATACATTGCTTTGGATTTTGGCAGGTATTATTATGGCTTGTATGGTTTTTTGGCCAAATGCATTGTTAATGTTATCGAGGCTAACAGGAATAGAAACACAAATGTATGCATTATTTGTGCTTATTATTTTTTTCGTTCTATGTATATTGATGTCCCTAACATCAATAGTATCAAAACAAAGTGCAAAAATAAAAAAAATGATTCAATTTAATGCATTGTTAGAAAAAAGGATTAGAGAATTGGAAAATAGTAAATATCGTCAGGATTAAGTGCAATAGATTTATTGTTGGGAATAAAAGCAAACCTTATGAATGCTATTATTTAATAATATATCCCTCAGCATAAGCAGATTCAAATAATAATTCCCAAGTCCTATATCCGAGTTCCCTTTGGATATAGGACTTGGCTTTTTCTATATCCACGCCATCTTCGATATAGACAAGAATTTTATTGTAATCAGATATTGTTTTATCTGATACAGAATTCCAGAGAAGCCCATCAATATAATAAATTTTCTCATACTCCAGAAAAGAGGGAAATTCACTCCAAATCTTCCAATGATATTCATCTGCACTTATATAAATACAGAAATTATTCTCACTAGTATACTCTTTGATTGCCTGATTTCTATCAGAAAACCAATATCTTGATTGTTCGACATTACCGGTCATATGATGTATGGAAAAAAAGGCTCCAATACATAAAATAAATGCTGCAATAAAATAATTTATAGAAACTGTTCGTACATTAAACAGCGTTATCTTTGTTAGCATTACGACCCCAGCAGCAGTTAATCCAAATATAATTCCATACACAGGGGTAATATAACGATCTATCACATAAGGAGATATTTTTGTTACAGTTAAGAAGTAAAGTATTGCGGGTAATGATAAAATTAACGTATAAGCAATATTTTTTACCGTCAGTTTTTTAAGCAATAGCAAAAGAAGTGCCCAAAAAAGCATTATAACCAGAATCTGGCCAAGATGCCTGTTGGCTAACTGACGACTCATTATAGAAAACATTTCACGTATATCGCCGAAAGTCCCCTGAATGCTTACAAGCTTATGCGCGGCTTCTTCTCCCCGATATCCCGAAAAAATATGTTTAATCATTGTTGGATACATAATAACGCTGCAGATACCTGATATCAATATTGTTAAGATATATTGAAATAAAGCTGTCCACTTCTTCTGGATGAATAGAATAAGGCAAAAAAATGCGGCAAGCCAAAAAAGAAAAATAAGAAAATAATATTGAGAGAGCGTGCCAAGTATAGTAACGAGAGCTAAAAGTATAAGCTGCCCAAATTTAAATTTATCAGTAGTAAGCTTGAGTGCAAGGAACATACGTAAATGAAGATAATATTGTAACGTTACCAAAAGCATAAGAAGAACATACATTCTAATAAAAAGGACATTATTAATAACCCCATATGTCATACCGAATATAAAACATATGGTTAATGGTAAAAAGCTGCCACCTATAAATAATCGAAGCAGTAAAAAGAGAACGAATAATGAAAGAAGGGTCAATATTATATTAAGTGCTATGCCATACCACATGGAAAACTGTCCAGGAAAAAATGAACATATAGTATGCAAAAGGATATAATAAAAAGGCGGGTGCACATCTGTGGCCTGATTTCTTACTGGAATTTCGTAATGGAACCGGTACCCTTCCTTAACAGATAAAGCATCGTGGAAATATTCAGAAGGATACCAGGAATTATCCTGCAATGCAGTAAGCTCCTTATAGTTGACCTCCGAATTAGAGGACATGTACGAAAATACTTCATCTCCATCATAGCCAATTTTGGTATGGCCAAAATGTATATAGACAACACATAATATTAAAGTATAGCAAATTGTGAGCAGACAGAGGAAAAAGGTTTTATAAGATTTTCTGTTCATAGATTTTTCTCCAGTATATTTGTTTGAATAACAATTAATATTATAATCAATAAACTATATCGCGTCCAGTTTTTCGTCGCGCGTTTCTGATATTATAAGACGTTAATAATTGTAAGGTTTCTTATTTTGTTTTGGTATGTTAAAATAGATATAGTTTAGTATAAAAGTTAAGCGGGGTGAAAAGATGAAAATAGTAGTAGCTGGTACAGGATATGTAGGTTTGGTTGCGGGTGTTTGCTTTGCTGAAAAAGGGCATAATGTTACGTGTGTGGATACGGATAAAAGAAAAGTAGAGCTGATGGAGAAAGGAATATCTCCCATTTACGAAAAAGATCTGGAAGAATTAATGCGTAAAAATTATGCCGCGGGTCGGTTGCATTATACAACGGATTTCCAAAAAGCATATAAAGATCCTGATGCAATATTTATCGGCGTTGGTACACCGGAACAGCCAGACGGCTCCGCAAATCTTAGCTACATTGCTACAGTTTCCAGGCAAATAGCGGAGAATGTGGAAAGAGATTGTCTGGTAGTAGTAAAATCCACGGTTCCTGTAGGTACAAATGATAAGGTAGAACAATTTATCCATGACTTTTTAGTTCATAAAGAGGTAAAAATTGAAGTGGCATCCAATCCGGAGTTTTTGGCACAGGGCTCCGCTGTCCATGATACGCTGCATGCGGCGCGCATTGTTATAGGGACGGAGAGCAGACATGCGGAGGAAATGCTGCAGAAAATATATGAACCCTTTCAATTACCTGTAGTTTCTGTGAGCAGACGTTCTGCGGAGATGATTAAATATGCCTGCAATGATTTCTTAGCCCTGAAAATATCCTATATGAATGAGATTGCAAATCTCTGTGAATTGGTGGGAGCCAATATAGAAGATATTGCAAAAGGAATGAGTTATGACGAGCGAATCGGCGCTAATTTTCTTAAGGCCGGAATTGGTTATGGGGGAAGCTGCTTTCCTAAGGATACCAAAGCATTAAAATTCATCGCGAGACAGCATGGGTATTCCTTGAAAACGATTGAAGCGGCCGTGGATGTTAATGCGCAGCAGAAGACCAGATTGTTTTACAAGGCATGTGACAGAATGATAACCTTCCAGAACCTGAAGGTCGCGGTTTTAGGGTTGGCTTTTAAACCTGGAACTGATGATTTGCGGGAAGCGCCGTCGGTGGATAACATTCAACTTCTATTAGAGCAGGGGGCCAATATTTATGCATACGATCCGGTAGCTGAGGGGAATAGTAAGAAAAAATTTCCCGAGGGAACTAATGGGCTTGGACAAATAACTTATGTGTCTTCTCCTGAAGCTGCTCTGGAAGGCGCAAACATTTGCTTTATATTTACGGAATGGAAAGAAATAAAAGAATTGAAAGCGGCTGAATATAAGCAGCGGATGCAGACACCACTGGTATACGATGGAAGGAATATTTACAGCCCGTCGGATATGCGGGAGTCTGGAGTAGAATATTATAGTATAGGAAGGTGAAAAAGTGAGAGCGGATTACAAAACATTTGATAATTCTAAAAAGGTTTTAATAACTGGTGCAGCAGGATTTATAGGTTTCCACCTTTCCAAACGATTGCTGAATGAGGGCTGCTGTGTTATTGGACTGGACAATCTTAATAATTATTACGATGTCCGGCTGAAAGAAAGCAGGCTGGAAATTTTGAAAAAAAATCCTGCTTTTCATTTTGTACTTGGCAGTATAGCAGATAAGGCGGTGGTATCAGGTGTGTTTTCCTCTTACCAGCCGGATATTGTAGTTAACCTTGCGGCTCAGGCCGGAGTACGTTATTCAATTGATAATCCTGACTCTTATATTGAGAGCAATATTATTGGCTTTTATAATATTCTAGAAGCGTGCAGGCATTCCTATGATGAAGGAAAGCATCCTGTGGAGCATTTACTGTTCGCTTCCTCTTCGTCAGTATATGGAAATCAAAAAAAGACTCCATTTTCAACGGAAGATCCGGTAGACCGTCCGGTCAGCTTATATGCGGCAACCAAAAAAAGTGACGAGCTTATGGCATACACTTACAGCCATTTATATAATGTTCCGGCTACCGGCTTGCGTTTTTTTACGGTTTATGGTCCTTTCGGACGACCTGACATGGCCTATTTTGGGTTCTCCGATAAGATTATGGCTGGAAAAGCAATTAAGATATTTAATCAGGGTGATATGTACAGGGACTTCACATATATAGATGATATTGTAGAAGGTGTGATGCGGATGCTCAATAATCCGCCGGTGCCTAATGAGGATGGGGATCGTTATAAAATCTATAATATTGGAAATAATAAACCGGAGAAATTAATGGAATTTATTCAGACATTGGAAAAAGCGCTTGGAAGAGAAGCGAAAAAGGAATTCTATCCAATGCAGCCCGGAGATGTATATCAGACATTTGCGGATGTTTCAGAACTGGTAAAGGACTTTGATTATAAACCTTCCACAAGTATCGAAGAGGGCTTGGGGAATTTTGCAGACTGGTATAGGAAATGGACGCATAGGTAATAAAGAAACGGGTATATTAGCTGCGGCTGCAGCATTAATATACCCGCTTTCTTAAGTGTATTATTTTTTCAGAAGAAGATACTCATTTTGATATACAATTTCCAGGTTGCCTAATTGCTGCTGATTTTCTTCATATATTTCAGGATCTACTATAATTAATGCATCGCCTTCAACTTCTGAAAAAGCATTAACGCCGCCTTCCTTACAGTATAAATCACCGCTCAATTCGGCGGCAAGCAAGCCTGCCTGTTCCCAATAATAACTGTCTTTATACTCATTATCTGTTTTCTCCACATAAATATCCATCTGATGCAGCTGAGGATTTTGTTCCATTGCAGCCTTTATATCGTTTTGAAAACCGGAAATCTCCAGATTATCCAGTTCGTTTAAAGTGCTGCGGCATTCAATGCCTACGATGAGGAAAGGAATAAGCATTATTGCACAGAACAGCCCTTTTTTATTTTTAAGATATTGATATAATTTCTGGATAAGAATACCGGCAAGCATGAGCAACGGAATATAAACGGGAAAAATGTACCAGTAATAATATACATGTGAAAAGTCATATACAAAAAGCGGAATAAAAATCCACAGTAAAAAAGCCAGTATGTTATTGCTGTAACTGATTTTCTTCTTAAATAACATAAATAAAAAAATACATGCCGCAATTACGGTAATAACGACAATAGGACGATATCCCAGCAGATAGCGTGTGAAAAAGGTATAAGAGGGGTTCGCATCTGCAGATCCTGCAATTCGTTGTGTGACATCAACTCCAAACATCTGCCCCAAAAAGTTCATTCCGTCATACTGATATCTTACAAAAGCCCATAAAAGAAGAGGGCCGAATGCACTGAGCAGAAAAAGGATATAATTCTTAATATGCAGCTTCTTCCACAATCCGGAAAAAATAAGAAAAAGTCCTCCAATTGCGAGAAGAACCAACGCATGCCAGCTTTTGGCAAGGAAGGCAAGTGAAAAAAGGAAGCCGCATAGATAGATATAATTCTGATGTTTCTGCACCTGTAGCATAAATAACAGTGCCAGCGTGAATAAAAGGATATATAGGGCATCAGCATCAGCATTTCTTCCGGCATGCCGGTAGAACAAATCGGAACAGCTGATGAAAAACAGCATGCTGGAGACAGCGGCAATCTTACCATAATGTCTGTGCATGTAATATCCTACCACAAGGAATGTTAAAAGCAGAGACAGGGCCGAATAAAAGCGCATAGAGAAAATGGAAACACCGAACAGCTTAAAGCCCAAAATGATTCCCCAGTAACTAAGTGGCGGTTTTAAATTAAAGTAATCATTTTCATAATTATAGGTATTTACAATATAATTATGATTCTTGTACATTTCATAACCGTTAACCCCATGCCGTGCTTCATCCCAGTGCTGAAGAGAAGCCACATCCAGACGGGAAAAGCAACAATAGGCAGTAGTCAGGGCAAGACCGAAATAAATGATATAAACAAAATATTTTTTTGTAAACTGCAGTAAACTTTTTTTTGACATTTATTTCCTCCGAAATGGATTTTATTTTATACTTTTCTAATTATAGGTGATTAGAATTAAAATGTCCATATTGGAGTGCAGTAAAATATACATTGGTTATCGTGTTTGCTTGACTCGAAATACACCAAATGATATGATTAATGAGTTAAAATGCATTGAATAACAGGATGGGAAATAGATAAAATGAGAAGTTCAAGAGTTGGTGATATATTGTATTTGGTTGTTCCTTGTTATAATGAGGAAGAGGTACTCGAACATACTGCGGAAGTTATGAAAAATAAGTTAGAGAGAATGGCGGCGCAGGGAAAGATTTCTATTAAGAGTAAGGTCTTTTTTGTGAATGACGGCAGCAGTGATAAAACCTGGAAAATTATTAGTGATTTATGCCGCTGTGACAGCATTTTTTCCGGCCTTTGTTTTTCAAGGAACTATGGTCATCAAAGTGCAATTTTAGCGGGAATGATGGCCGCCCGGGAGCATGCTGACATGGTGGTTACCATAGATGCCGACTTGCAGCAGGACATAGAAGCGCTGGATAATTTTGTAAAGTGCTATCAGGAAGGCTGTGAGATCGTGTATGGGGTAAGAAATGATCGTGATACGGATGGGTTGTTTAAAAAGCTCAGCGCAAACATGTTTTACAAATTTATGCATTTGCTGGGATGCAATGTGATGAGCAACCATGCGGATTATCGCCTTTTGTCAAAACGTGCATTGGATGCGCTTGCAGAATACCGGGAGGTAAATCTGTTTTTAAGGGGATTGATCCCTACCATGGGCTTCCAGTCAGATGTAGTGTATTTTGATGTAAAAAAAAGAGAGGCAGGCCAGTCCAAATATACATTGAGAAAAATGATGACGCTTGCAACAAATGGGATTACGTCCATGAGCACCAGGCCGATACAGATAATAACTGTTCTGGGGTTTCTGGTCAGCCTGTTCAGTTTTGCCATGATTATTTATTGTATTGTTGACTGGTTCTCAGGAAGAAACGTACCCGGGTACACGACATCTTTGGTGGTATCGCTGCTGATGGGAGGACTGACAATTTTCTCACTGGGTATTGTTGGTGAATATATTGGGAAAATATACCTTGAAACCAAAGCGCGTCCCCGCTATATAATTGAATCCATTATATGGAAAGAAGCGGAAACGAATGAACAGGAAGAAAAAGAAGAGGTAGACACGGAGTGAGTAAAATAGATATTCACGCGGATGATTATGCCCTGTCCCCCAATACATCGGAGGATATACTACAATGCCTGAGGGCTGGTAAATTAAACAGTATCAGTGTTCTGACGAATATGAGCTGTTACGATGCGTATGCGGAAAAATATCAGAAGGGAAAGGCAGAATGGCCCTGCCAACCGCTTTTGGCGGTACATCTTAATTTTATGGAAGGGCATTGTGCGGCTGATCCGGAAGAAGTAAAGCATTTGGTGGACGGACAGGGATATTTTAATATTACATGGTGGGATCTATTTCATTGGAATTATTCCCCTAAAAAGTTCATGACAATCAAAAAGGAGTTAAAAGCAGAGATTAAGGCGCAGACGGAGCGGTTCAGAGAGAAGTTTGGTGAGGATTTGCCTCTCAGGTTTGACGGCCACCAGCATACACAGATGATTCCACTATGCTATTGGGCATTGTTGGAGGTTATAGTAGAACAACACTACAGGACAGCGTATATCAGGATTACCAAAGAACCAATAATGCCTTATCTAAGGCAGGTTTCCTTATGGAAAAGCTACAGACCAATAAACTGGATTAAAAATCTTTTGCTTAATTTTTATGCACTGGGAATGGAAAGAACAATCGAGAAGAACCGGCCTTCCTGGCAGTCAGAAAATTCACCGATGTTTCTTTGGGGAGTTCTGATGAGTGGACATATGGACAGGGACAGAATAGGGATTTTACTGCCATATATGAAGAAAAAAGCGGAGGACAAGGGACGCTGCCTTGAAATATTGTTTCATCCTGGAAGCCTGCTGGAAGAGGAAGCAGGGGAAGAATTTGTAAGTGAAGGTGCAAAACAATTTTATCTGTCAGATGGCAGGCGGATTGAAAAGAATGCGGTTATGTCAATGAGGACTGAGGAGAAGTAATGAAATCGAAAAAAAACCAGCAGAAACTGTTTATCATGACAGTTATTATATCAGCTGTTTTAATCTTTATTTTTAATATGCTTACACCAATGATGTCGGACGATCTGTTTTATGCAAAGGAAGCCCAGTCTGCGGGAAGTTTTGTCGGACTGGTTCAGCAGGAATACCATCAGTATATGACATGGTCGGGCCGTTCAGTAAGCCATCTTATTCTCAGATGTTTTCTTCTTGGCGATAAAATAATATTTAATTTCTTTAATTCATTTGTTTTCGTAGGCCTTACGCTATTAATTTATTTAAATATTGAGCGCAGAAAAAAGAATGATGTTTCAGTTTATCTTCTGATCAATCTGTTGATATGGATGTTTGGGGTGGTTTTCAGGCAGACTGTGTTGTGGGAAACAGGGGCATGCAATTATTTGTGGGGCTCGACAATTATCCTTGCTTTTTTGACATTATACAGGTTTTGTCTTAAACGTGTGGATTTTATAAAACACAAAATAATATGGGTGGTATTGCTATTTGTTTCCGGTATTGCAGCAGGTTGGTGTAATGAGAATACCTCCGGTGGCGGAATTCTTATGGCATTACTGCTTACCGGATTCTATTTTTACGATAATAAAGGAAGCAAAAAGAAAAAATGGTGGATGACTGCCGGAATTGCAGGGCAGGCAATCGGATTTTTGTTTATGATTCTGGCACCGGGAAATGCGGTCCGCGCCCTGGCTCAGGAAGAAGAGCATACCGGACTTTTTGCACTGGTATCCCGGTTCCAGAAAGTAACTTTAGCAGTCAGGGATAATTTTTTGGTATTGCTTATTATTGGCATGCTGCTGGTTATCATTGTTAAATACCAGAAACAAAATATAAAAGTATTGTGGAGTGATTGCCGGGACGGTTTCCTATGGGGAATTACTTTTTTTGCTACCTGTTATGCTTTGATACTGACGCCTGAACCCATGCCAAGGGCATATTTCGGTGCAGGAATTTTTTTAATCATAGTTGTAATTCAGTTTTATGTACACGTGGATGAAAGGGAGACTGTTTTTCACTGTCTGAAAGCAGGGATAATTTCGGTGATGTGCCTGATAATGTTTTTTACTTACATGGAAAGCGGGGCGAATCTTGCCAGAATTTACAGGGAATATCATGAACGGGATGTGTATCTTACCGAACAGGCGGCAAATGGTGTGCAGGAGGTTACGGTACCTATGCTCAGGCCTGATTTTGAGACAAAATACAGTGATGGTTATAATTCGGATATCAAAGAAAGTCCGGAGTATTGGCTGAATAATGCATATGCCACATATTATGGATTTGACAGTGTCTCCGGTGTCCCCAGGGAAGACTGGACGGAATATTAATTGCGGGATTGCATAAAATATGGTAATATAGGACAAGCGTGGAAGCAATGCTTGTCCTAATTCATGTATAAGAAAACGGGAGCGGCCAATGTTAAAAGAACTGGAATATCCATTTGACAGTGAATTCATTTTAAAGAAATCCAAAAGCCTGAAAAGACAGCTGTTATCCGACGGAAGCCGCCGTATTAAGAAAAATATTGCGGTTTTGGGAGGCAGTACCACCCATGACGTCATTCGCATATTGGAATTGTTTCTTCTTAATCAGGGGATAGAGCCTTCTTTTTATGAATCGGAATACGGGCAATACTGGGAAGATGCTGTATTTGGAAATGAAGCCCTTAATGCCTTTCGGCCGGATATAGTTTATGTCCATACAAGTAACAGAAATATTTCCACATGGCCTTCCGTAACGGATACACCGGAAATGATAGAAGAGCTGCTGGAGCACCAATATGAACACTTCCGCAGTATGTGGGAAAAAATCAGGGAAAACTGGAGTTGTCCTATTATCCAAAATAATATGGAGTACCCATTTTACAGGCTGTTGGGAAATCAGGATTGTGTAAATCCTGGAGGCAGGACCTTATTTGTCAACCGTTTGAATGAAAAATTTGCCGCATATGCCAGAGAAAACAGTAATTTTTACATTAATGACATTAATTACCAGTCAGCGGTTTACGGCCTGGATGAATGGGCGGATACTTTTTACTGGCACATGTATAAGTATGCGTTGTGCCTGAAGGCGGTACCCTGGCTTACACACAATATTGCCAATATTATCAAGTCTATTTATGGTAAAAATAAGAAATCACTGGTGCTTGATCTTGATAATACTTTATGGGGAGGTATTGTGGGAGATGACGGGGTGGAAAATCTGGAAATCGGACCGGAAACCTCGATGGGACAGGTATATGCGGAATTTCAGGGATATGTTAAATCTCTGAAAGATATAGGCGTTATGCTGAATGTAAATTCTAAAAATGAGGAAGAAAATGCGCTTGCTGGCCTGAACCATCCTGACGGAGTGGTAAACCCGGATGATTTTATTATCATCAAAGCGAATTGGGAGCCTAAGAGTGAAAATATGCTGGCGATTGCTCACGAGCTTAACATATTGCCGGATAGTCTTGTGTTTGTGGATGATAATCCGGCAGAGCGGGAAATTGTCCGGGAAAATGCACAGGGTGCCGCGGTTCCCGAAATTGGAACTCCGGAACAGTATATCAGGGTTCTTGACCATAATGGATATTTTGAAGTCACACAGCTTTCGGAGGATGACCGGAAGCGGAATGAAATGTATAAGGCTAACGCATTGCGGACAAAGCAGCAGGCGTCCTTCACCGATTATGGTGAATATCTGACTTCTTTGGGAATGCGTGCGGTTATAAGGCCCTTTGAAGCCCTTTATATGGCCCGAATTGCCCAGTTAACGAATAAGAGCAATCAGTTTAACCTGACGACTAGACGGTATTCACAGGCGGAAGTTGAGCTGCTTGCCCAAAAGAAGGAGTATGTTACCCTGTATGGCAAGCTGGAAGATAAATTCGGCGATAATGGCGTGGTCTCAGTTATCATCGGCCATGAGGAAGAAGGGCCGGTAAAAGCGCTTCATATTGATCTTTGGCTGATGAGCTGCAGGGTTCTGAAACGTGATATGGAGTTCGCCATGATGGACTGTTTGGTTGGAGAATGCAAAAAAAGAGGTATAACTACTGTCTATGGTTATTATTATCCTACATCTAAGAATGGGATGGTAAAAGAGTTTTATGACCTTCAGGGATTCGAACAGATAAGTAGTACAGAAGGAAACACGGTCTGGAGGTTTGAAATAGCAAAGGACTACGAGAATAAAAATAAATATATAAAAATTATGGAAAATGAATAGGCCGTTATACGGTGGGATGGAGGAAAAAATGACAAGAGAAGCAGTTTTTGAAACTTTAAATGAAGTATTCAGGGATGTTTTCGATGATGAAAGCATCAGTGTTACAGAAAACACTACATCAAATGATATTGAAGACTGGGATTCCCTGGAGCATATTAATCTTTTAGCAGCAGTGGAGCAGGAATTTGGTGTAAAATTTAATATGGGACAGGTAGTGTCTATGAAAAATGTGGGAGAGATGGCAGATATTATAATAAGCCAGTTAAATGACTGAGCGGAACAGAAGAGAAATAATCCGGAAAGGAACTAAATTTTGGGTATAACATCCTTTTACTTTCTTGTATTTTATGGGATAGTTTTAATTTTGTATTATGTTCTCCCCAAAAGGTGGCAGTGGGGAGTTCTCCTTATAGCCAGCATTTTTTATTATCTTTGTTCCGGAAACGCGATCCTGATACTTTATCCGCTTCTGGCTGTGGCGGTAAGCTTTGCCGGAATTTATTGGATGACGAAAGCACAGGAAGAAGAGGCCCTGCTGAAGGAACGAGGGAAGGATGTGGCGAAGCGGCGTAAAGCGGCGCTTCTTTTTGTGATCTTTGCAAATGTGGCGGTATTATTTCTTCTGAAATATATTAATTTCGGCATTCATACAATTAATGCCGCCGCTTCTTTCTTTGGCGCCGGCAGAGATATACTTTCCGGTTTTAACTGGCTCGTACCTTTAGGCATATCCTATTATTCGCTTTCATTAATAGGATATGTTGTAGATGTTTATTTTGGAATCGCCGTGCCTCAGAAAAATCCAGCCAAGCTGGCTTTGTACGGGATGTTTTTTCCTGTAATGGTGTCAGGGCCTATTTTACGTTACAGAGAGGATGGGGAACAGTTCTTTGAACCGCATCTGTTTGATTATAAACAGGTCACGCAGGGTATGCAGCGGATGCTTTGGGGTTTTTTTAAGGAACTGGTGATATCTGAGCGGATGGCGCTGATAGTTAATACGATTTATGGTAATTATGAGGCATATCCCGGGGGATATATCTGGATAGGAACAGTGGCTTTTGCGTTTCAGCTGTATACGAATTTTTCCGGTGGGATGGATATTGTATTAGGATTGGCCCAGACCTTCGGACTGAAGCTGCCGGAAAATTTCAGAAGACCGTTTTTTTCTAAAAATATATCCGAGTATTGGCGCAGATGGCATATTTCGTTGGGTGTGTGGATGAAAGAGTATGTTTTTTATCCATTGCTGCGTTCTTCTTTTTTTACCAAACTAAGTAAGGATATGAGAAAGAAGTTTGGAAAAAAGAGAGGAAAGCAGATAACAACATTTGCTGGTATGTTTCTTTTGTGGTTTTCAGTAGGTATTTGGCATGGCGGGGACTGGAAATATATTATTGGTTCCGGTCTGCTGCACTGGTTTTATATTGTCAGCGGCGAACTGCTTGAGCCTTGGTATTTAAAATGTATGGAAAAACTGCACATCAATCCTAAAGCTCGTGCAGTGGATATTTTACGGATTGTCAGAACTTTTTTCCTTGTAAATATTGGGTTTGTATTTTTCAGGGCGTCCAGCGTGGGAGACGCATGGAGAATGTTGAAATCAGCTGCGACTGTGTTTAATCCGGAAATTTTAATCGGAGGACAGATTTTTGAGTTGGGATTGGACTGGATAGAGTTTACGATTGCAGTGGTATCTCTGCTGATTCTGTTTGGTGTATCGTTGATGCAGCGTAAGGGCGATGTGAGGGAACGGATTAGGGAAAAAGCGATGCCTGTCCGATGGCTCATCTGGTATGCATTACTATTCTATGTGATTTTACTGGGATATTATGGGCCGGGCTTTAGCACGGCGGAATTTATTTACCAGGGGTTCTAAAGTTGGTTAGGCACAGTAATCTGTGAGGAGATGGATATGGATAAAATTGCAGTTTTAATTCCCTGCTATAACGAGGAAAAAACAATAGAAAAGGTGGTAAAGGATGCACATGAGGCGCTTCCAGAAGCCGTAATTTATGTATATGACAATAATTCCTGTGACAGGACGGTGGAACTGGCCAGTAAGGCAGGCGCTGTTATCCGTTATGAACGAAAACAGGGAAAGGGCAATGTAATCCGGAGGATGTTCCGTGAAATTGATGCGCGCTGCTATATCATGATTGACGGGGATGATACCTATCCATTGGAATATGCAAGGGAAATGGCAGATAAAGTGTTGCTGGAAGGTTCGGATATGGTGGTTGGAGACAGATTGTCCTCTACTTATTATCAGGAGAACAAGCGCCCATTTCATAACATGGGAAATGGCTTGGTAAAAGCGAGCATTAATATGCTTTTTCATTCGGATATAAGGGACATTATGACGGGCTACCGTGCTTTCAGCTATCAGTTCGTTAAGACCTTTCCTGTATTATCCAAGGGATTTGAAATAGAGACGGAAATGACAATTCATGCGGTCTATAATAATATGCAGGTGGATAATGTGGTGGTGAATTATCGGGATCGGCCTGCGGGGAGTGAATCCAAACTGAATACGTATACTGATGGCATAAAGGTTTTGAATACTATATTGAAAATGTTCAGACAATATAAGCCGCTAGCGTTTTTCTGTATTGTAGCTGTGGTTCTGACGGTTCTTTCCGTTGGTTTTTTTGTCCCTGTATTTATTGATTTTTTAAAAACCGGAATGGTGGATAAATTTCCTACGCTTATTGTCTGCGGCTTTGTGGAGCTTGCGGCGCTGCAGTCAGTTTTTGCAGGTTTGATTCTTCACAATATCGGTATAAAAGGAAGAAGGGATTTTGAACTTCAGCTGAATGATATTGAAGACAGATATCAGGATAAAACTAAGAATATGTGAAAATCTGGTTACCTTAAGATTTTATGAATTCCATTGCAGGTAAATTCAAAAAAGAATATACTTATATTGGAGAAAAGACAGATATATTGTCTGTGGAATTACAGACAGGAGGATGAACAATGGATATACGGATAAAAAGAAAGAAGACCTTGCTGGCTATGCTGTTGGTAGTGTCAGTTCTGTTCTCTGCTTGCGGGAAACAAGAAACTGCAAGTACAGATACGGATGACATTAATGAGTTAAAGGCACAGATTGAATCATTGGCGGCGGAGAATGAAGAATTGAAGCAGCAGCTGGAGAAGTTTACTGCGGAAGAAAGTCAGCCTGCAGAAACGGAAATGGTGCAGGCCACGGAAACCGTGCCGCAGGAAGAAACGGTCCAGGAGGAGGTCCCTCAGGAAGACAGACTGAATATTGTGGTGTTTGGTGACAGTATTTGGGATATGGACAGAGGGGATACGGGTATTGCGGCTCAGGTTGCTTTTTACATGAATGCAGATGTGTATAATTGTGCAGTAGGCGGCAGCAGAGCAACATTGAAGGATGGTGAGTCACCGGATAATTTTGAAAAGTGGGATTCTTCATCTCTTATGGGAATGTGTAATATACTTGCCAAGAAGGTTGATCCTGAGTTTATGGAAGGCTATCCTGCAGGAGGAGTTATCCGTAATGTGAATCCCCAGACTGTTGATTATTATATCATTGCTTATGGGTTGAATGATTATTTCTCTGGTGCTCCTATAGCAGTTGAAGGGAGTGACAGTTGGGATGCACACGGTTATGCAGGCGCTTTGCGGAATGCAATTTTGCTATTAAGTCAGATCAGCCCGCAGGCTAAGGTATTATTGATTTCACCCACCTATTGTCAGTTTTATAAAGATGGGGTTATGTACGCTGATAGTAATATGAAGGATTACGGACAGGGAACGTTGACACAGTATGCAAATGCAGCAAGGAATGTTGCGGAAACAAATAATACATTATATATTGATGCATATAGTACTATGGGTATAACTCCATATACTGCAGATCAGTACTTGGAGGATGGTGTTCATCTTACGATAGAAGGACGAGCCTTATATGCAAAAGCAGTTGCAAGCTGTCTAAAGTATGGAAAACCCGGTGAGGTATCCGGAAACTCTGTTTATTATTAATTATCTTAAAAAAGCTTACAGCAAGGATCCCCATGGGCGTGGCTGTAAGCTTTTTTTATGCAATCAATGAGAGGCCAGAAAGGCTCTTAGTTCAGGGACTTCTTCCATTAACAGATTTGTAAAATAAATGGCACCTTCCGGATTTAAATGATCCGCATCTCCGAAATACTGGATATTGGTTTCAAAACGTTCATCATGAGAATAATCATAGTATGATACTCCCTGTGTTACTACGATTTCATTGATTGTAGTATAAAAATCATATAAAAAAAGGTCGGAGACATATTGATTGTAATAAACAGTAAAAGGAGTGGTGATTAATACCGGTGTAACATTTTTTGATTTGCATAGTTGAATGATATTAATTAACTCCTGTTTTTTATCATCCTGAAAATAATCGGTTTTATTTTCAAAATGCCTCTGATATCTGGCATAACCCTTGGCTTCAAATTCCTGTATTTTTTCGGCGCTATATATTTCATCAGGGGAAACCGGGGCTGGATCTGGGGCAGGTGTGTTTTCGGAGGCAAGCTCCATTTCGTTGTCAGATATCATATTGCCGGACATCCCTTCTTCCATGTTTTCTTCTGCAGCATAAACAATATTTTGCCTGTTTTCCGACAAGGATGGGAAAGTAATCGGTGGTTTAAACAGCTCAAAGATTTTATCACCGGCAGAAAGTATAGGAAAGCGAATTGCCACAAGATCCTTGTACAGGCTGTAATCCGGATTATACTGCGGAGATAATATCCGGTAGTAGCGTACGCTGATTGCTTCAATATCCTCCGGGGTTATCGCCTCTGAGTTAAAAGAAAAGTAGGAAACAGGGATAAATACAATGCCTCCTTCAGCCAAGTCGTTTTGATGCATATTAAGAAGTGCATAGTCATATTTATAGGGTTGACTGGCAAGTGCGAAATTAAAGCATTTAAAGTTACGTTCCTTAGTCAGGGAATCCCAGTTAAAGGCTGCATCACCATGAGAACTTCCCATGTTTGCAATCTGTATACCCTCCGGAACAAAATTAAATTTATTGACTTCGGCTATTGGATCGCTGATTTTCTGTTCATACATAATATCAAGATAAAACAGGCAGCAAAGTGTAAGGCAGACAGCAAGGACACTTTTAACAATAAAAGATTTCATAATTTATTAACTTAGAATTGCATATAAATGAATTCTGTGGATACTCCTTTCTCAGAAAAAAGCAGGATAACCAGTAACAGGAATAAATAAACAGGCCATCTGATAAAGAAGCGCTGTCTGGAAATAAATGTGATAACATCAGTTTTTAAGGATGCCAAATCGTACAAAAACAGAAGAACAAGCGGAAGGCAGTTATATGACAAATGACTGAAGGTCAGTCCCATCTGCAACGCACAATCCTTGATATATGTGGGAAATTGTGTGATACCGTCAAACATATTAGAAATTACATAAAATGCATCCTGGATGGTAACAGCACGGAAAAATATCCATGCAAAGCAAACAAGCAGGAAGGTACATGGAACAGTGATAATGCATAGCAGAAAGTGGTAATGCTTATTCCTTTGGAAGGGGCTTTTTTTGGAATTCCATGGGAAAAAACCTTCAATAATCTGGAATACTCCATGAAGCCCGCCCCATAATATATAATTCCAGCTTGCACCATGCCATAATCCGCTTACCAGAAAGGTAATCAGTATATTTAAAGAATGTCTTACTTTTCCAACTCTGTTGCCGCCTAAAGGTATATAAATATAATCCCGCAGCCAAGAGGACAGGGAAATATGCCATCTCCCCCAGAAATCCTTAATAGAAGAGGCAAAGTATGGAGCCTTGAAGTTCTGTGTCAGGTTAATTCCAAGTATTTTGGCAGAACCAAGCGCAATATCGGTATAGCCTGAAAAGTCACAGTAAAGCTGTATGGCAAAGAAAAATGTGGCAAGAATAAGCGAAAGGCCTTTATAGGAAGATAAATCATTATATACCTGATTTACATATACGGAAAGGCTGTCTGCAAGAACCAGTTTCTTGAAATAGCCCCAGGCCATTTGTTTCAGGCCATATGAAGCCTGTCCATACTGAAATGTATGTCTGGAGTGCAGCTGGGGAAGTAGTGTTTTTCCTCTTTCTATAGGTCCCTGCATAACCTTAGGAAAGAAAGAAATATAAACGGCATAAATGCCTAAATGTCTTTCTGCACGAATATCACCGCGGCATACATCTATCAGATAACTAATTATCTGAAAAATATAAAAAGATATCCCAATAGGAAGCGCCAGCTTCAATGTAAACGGCTGTATGGGAATCGAGATTTTCTGAAACAGCAAAGCAATATTTTCTGTAAAAAAATTAAAATACTTGAAAAAGAATAAAATTGCTATACAAATTAATACCGAGACTGCAAGCAGTGTCCTTGAATAAAGTGTACCGTTATGTCTGCCTTCCATTAACAAAGCAGCAGAGTAGGAAACAAGTGTGGTAAGAAGTATCACTGCAACATACTGAGGCCCCCAGCTTATATAAAAATAATAACTGGATAGGAGAAGAATAATCCAGCGGAATTTCTGCGGCATTATCCAGTATAGAATAAAAACTATGGGAAGAAAAAGGGCATAGCTGAAAGAGTTAAATAGCATAAAAGTTACCTTTCTTGTAATTTTATTTCAGTATCATATAATAATATATTACTATATATATTAAAATATACAGCTGACAATGCAATTTATTAAAGCCGACAATACAATCTATGAGCATTGTCGGCCTTTAAAATTTAATCTTTTTTAATACACATTGTCATTGTACCATAATCAATTCTTGTATAATTTGTAAAATCGATACTTGGATCATAACAGTAATGTCTGTCTTTGGGATTATAAAATAAAATAATATCCATCTGAGACACATCTTCCGTACGTCCATAGTCTTCTCCAGAGCGATCTGTACAGGTTTTTTCTTCTTCATTCCAGGTAAATACATTATTTCTGCCTTTTAATTGCATCCAGCAGGATACAGTGATATCTGATTCTTCATATGGTGAATAGGCAGATAAAATGTTTGTTTCGGCATTTGAGTATTTTAATGCCTCATTTAGGACAGTAGTAACACTGTGACCACGGTAAGTGAAATAATCGGCTTCATTTACAAGAACTTTAAAGTGAAATAATAAAAATATAAATATGATTCCACTATATAAAAGTTTTCGAAGCCCTTTAAATTGTGGCAACTTACAAATTGATAAAATAAAAAAATAAGCAAAACCGAACGACCAAGGTAAGATATAACGTTCCTCTAGGCCAGTTTTACAATAAAGAATGATTTGAGGAAACATGATTAAACATGCAATAAAAAATTCTTTTAATAATAATCTCCAGGATTTAATAAATGTGATAATAATTAAACCAGCCGGTATCATAAAATATAAAAAATATTTTAAGTAATTTCTTATGGCATCAAGCCAATATATTTTGTATTGATGTAGAGTAACTGAAGAATCAAAACCAACATAACCTGGACTTGAAACACCGACGACTAAAATTATAATAAGTACTTCTGCAATAAAGGTAAGACTATATATAAGCATAAATAAAAAATGTTGTCGTACAGAAGTTTGAATTGAGTTGAATGAAAATTCTGTTTTATTACAATCACTATAGATTACAAAACACATTAAAAAAGGTATTAATAATAAAAAACTTTCTTTATATAGTGCGACTATTAAAGTAAATATATAACTAGCTATGGCATAAGAATTTTTTGATGTTTGAATCCATTTTAAAAGAAAATAGAAACTGACTGCAAATAACATTATGCCAGTACTTTCTTGTGGCCCTAGTTTCCACCAAACTACAGATTGAGGACCAACCATTACAACCATTGTAAATATAATTGAATAAAAAACTGTACACTTTAAAGTACGGGCACATAAATAAAGAAAAATAAATGAGATAACTATTTCTATAGCTTTAAAAATTGACCATACAACAAGATTTGAACCAAAAAAAGTAGTAAGAATAACTCTGAATATATAGTATAATGGACGAAATCTGGAACCTATATCTTCTTCAAGTGCTTTTTGGATACAGGTAAAAACTGTTCCCCCCGAACGAGACAATTCAATTTGATACTCTAAAAATTCATGATCATCAACCATATGCCATCCGGATGTAATCGTTCCGGTTGACAGGAGAAGACTAAAAACCATTAGTACGAAAAATAGGGAAACTAACAGGTACTCATTTTTTTTCATAAATTTTAACATCTTATTTACTCCCGATTAATTTAGTACATATAGTATAATACACGTTTTAACACTTTACCAGTGAATATTTTAATAATTAAGAAGTTCATAAGAACTGATGTTTTGGAAAAATAAAGTAAGGTTGGTTTTGTAAAGTTAATGATTTATGCTTATGTAGATAAAAGATAGAAAATGTGGTTTGTATTATTAATTGAATATGATATACTTAAGAAAAAATTAAGAATATAGGCTGATGAACGATAATGAAATACGATAAAATTATACTCGGGGCCGGAATATATGGTTTATATGCGGCCTTGTTTTGTGGTAGCAGAGGTGAAAAAATCCTGGTAATTGAATGTGATACAAAAGCCTTTGGGAGGGCTACTTATATTAATCAGGCCAGAGTTCATATGGGATACCATTATCCGCGCTCCCTTTCAACAGCTATGAAATCAGCAGGGTATTTTGAACGATTTAACAAAGATTTTTCTTTTTGTATCAATCGGGAATTTAATCAGGTGTATGCTACATCTGCGCGGCTGTCCTGGAGTGATGCTGTGCAATTTAAAAAATTCTGTGAGGCGGCCAGGATACCCTGTGAGGAAATAGAGCCCGGAAAATATTTTAATAAAGGGATGTGCGATGGTGCGTTTTTAACAAAAGAATATACGTATGATGCTATGATTTTGAAAGATTATTTTCTGGATAAGATCTCAGCGTTAAAAAATGTTGAAATTAAATATGCCTGTCATACGCAGTCTATAGCGAAACGGGATGATGTTTATGAGGTACATACAAATCAGGGGATTTTCACAGCCCCTTTTTTTCTGAATGCAACGTATGCGTCTTCCAATCAGATATTAAAGCTGGCGGGAGAAGAGAAGTTTGGAATAAAATATGAGTTGTGTGAAATAATTTTATGCCGGACGAACCATAAATTGGAGGGAGAAGGAATAACAGTTATGGATGGTCCCTTCTTTTCAATTATGCCATTTGGCAAAACAGGAATGCACTCACTTACATCTGTTACCTTTACCCCTCATAATACGAGCTACAGCGAAACACCGGTTTTTGAATGCCAGAGCAGGAGCCATAACTGTTGTACCAGGGAATATCTGGGAAATTGTAATGAATGTCCTGCAAAACCTGCTTCGGCTTATCCATATATGTCGGGGCTGGCAAGAAAATATATGAAGAGCGAGTATGAATTTCAATATGAGGATTCGTTGTATTCGATGAAGCCAATCCTGAAAAGTTCTGAAATTGATGATTCCAGACCTACGGTAATCAGGGTACACAGTAAGAATCCTTCCTTTATAAGTGTCCTTTCAGGAAAAATCAATACGGTATATGATTTGGAGGATGTATTAACAAATGAATGAGAAGCAAAAATGTTTTCTTTCCGTGGTAGCATATGTTCATAATAATGAAAACTGTGCAGGTGTTTTCCTGAAAAAGATTTATGAGGTATTAAAAAATAATTTTGAGCATTTTGAAATAATCTGTGTTGATGATGCATCAAGTGACAGAAGCCATGAAGCTATTGAGGAGGCTGCTGCGGGTTTGACGGATACGACGGTTAACTTAATGCATATGAGTTATTACCAGGGTATTGAGTTATCTATGAATGCGGGGACAGATCTTGCAATTGGCGATTATGTATTAGAATTTGATACGGTAGAAATGGATTATCCATCTTCGTTAATTATGGATATTTATATGGAATCCTTGAAAGGGTATGATATTGTAAGTGCATCCCCTGCAAGAAGACAGAAATTTACTTCTTCATTTTTCTATAAAATATTCAATATGGGGGCAGCCGGCAATTATAAGATGAGGACAGAAAGCTTTCGTATTTTATCCAGAAGAGTTATAAACCGGGTTTCTAGTATGAATAAAACGATACCATACAGAAAAGCAGTATATGCAGCCAGCGGCCTGCCTATAAAAAATATGCAGTATGAATGTATAGGAGAACGGCTGAAGGGAAGAGATAAGCTGGAGGACAGATACAGAAAGAATCTGGCTGCAGACTCACTGATTTTGTTTACGGATTTGGGTTATCTTTTTTCAATCAGAATGACGCTTATTATGATGGTAATTGCATTACTGATGGGGATATATGCGATGGTGTTTTACATATGTGGTAATCCGATTGAGGGCTGGACAACAACAATACTGTTTATGGCGTTTGCTTTTTTCGGGCTGTTTGGAATTTTGACTATAATTGTAAAATATCTGTCTGTGATAGTTAATCTTGTATTCAAAAGACAGCAGTATATGGTTGACAGAATAGAGAAGATTACGAAATGAGAGGATATTAAAAGATGAATGTTTTGGTTGGACATACAGGTTTTGTCGGAAATAATCTTTATCGATACGGCAGTTTTGAATTGGGTGTAAACTCGGGCAGTGTCCGGGAAGCTTACGGAACAAAACCGGATCTCTGTGTCTATGCCGGACTGCGGGCGGAAAAATACCTGGCGAATCAGCAGCCGGAAAAAGATTGGCAGATGATTGAACAGGCGAAGGAAAATATCAGAATGATCAAGCCGCAAAAACTGGTTTTGATATCAACAATAGATGTATTTAAAAGTCCGCTGGCGGTCTATGAAGATTCTGCCATAGATATGGATGGTTTGCAGCCATATGGATATAACCGAAGAGTATTGGAAAATTGGGTGAGGGAAAATTATCCGGAAGCTTTGATTGTCAGGCTTCCTGGTTTGTTTGGTGAGGGTATAAAGAAAAATTTTATTTATGATATTATTAATGTCATCCCGTTTATGTTGTCAGAAACAAAAATGGGAGAATTAAGCAGCCAGGAGGCAGCGATTGAGGAGTACTACGAGATACAGGATAATGGGTTCTGGAAATGCAGAAATTTGAATGAAGGAGAGAAAAATGCTCTGAGGAATATTTTAAGCCGTGTAAATTTCAGTGCGCTTCAATTTACGGATAGCAGAAGTGAATTTCAGTTTTATCCACTGAAAAGGTTATGGTCTGATATTAAGATTGCTTTGGAAAATAAAATCGAATTGCTGCATACGGCGACAGAACCTATTTCTGCAGGAGAAATTTATAAGTTTCTTTACGGAAGGGAATTTATGAATGAAACTGCCGGTGTGCCGGCTAAGTATGACTATAGGACCAGGTATAGCGGGCTTTATAGACGGGATGGTGGATATATTATGGGTAAGGAAGAAGTACTTTTAGAAATCCAAAATTTTATTAAGAGTACAAAAATCTGTTGATATGGAAAATTTAAATAGTCTTATGAAAAAAAAGCGGATGCGGGAAAGCCTTTATGTATGTGTGCTCCTGTCTATGGTACTATTGCTGACATGGACTTATTTCAGCAATCCGTTCGATAAAAAGAATTATAATTTTAATAACTTTGAGGCTGTTTCGGAGGCCTTGGCTATTGGCCCTTTTGTGGCGGAAAGATCGGGTGTATCGCCGCTGGACGAGGGCTATGGCCTGGGGTATTATCATGAAAATACAGGAGATACCACATCCTATTGGACGGATACACTGAGCTTATACCGCGGTGAAACAGCATATTTAAGTAATGAAGATTTTCTGGATGGATATGGGCTGAGAGGAGATCTCCTAGCATTTTCTGCAAATTTATATACAGATACCTACTATATTCCGGGAAATTATTTCCTGTTTTCGGATGGAAGCAAGGCTGTTATCACCAAAGTTGAAAGAAAAGATAATATATGCTATACAACAGTAAATGCCGGAATGAAACTTGACAGAGAGAAAAACGGAAGCCTTTCAGAAATAAAGCTGTTTGATGCTTCGGGAAAGGAACTGCCCAAGGGGATATTCTCTGAGTATCCTTCTCAGATAGGACTTCAGGGAAGGGCTTTCCGTATTTTGGCACGTGTTTTTCCTTATGAAAGCGCGGTGACCTGGTTCCATTTATTAACGGCTGCCGCGATGGCCGTGGTCGCTGTTGTCATATTATTTCTTTTGAACAGGAAATTTGGTATAGGAATGGCGGTGGTTTGGGGCGCGGTTTTTCTGCTGTCTCCATGGATAGTACAGTTTGCAAGGAATCTTTATTGGGTGGAATTTACCTGGTTTTTGCCAATGTCATTTGGATTGTTATGTTCAGTCTATGCGGATAACAAAAAAATTGTGGGTATCAGCTGTATTGGGGTTTTTTTATCCGTATTTTTGAAAAGTGCATGTGGTTATGAATATATAACTACAGTTATGATGGGAACAATCCTTTTTTTGATGGCAGATGCCGGAACTGCTTTGTTAACAGATAAAAAAGAATTTCCTGAAATTTTCAAGCGGATTCTTTTGGTTGGTATTGCGGCGTTGCTGGGATTTTTAGCTGCTGTTTGTATTCATGCCTATATCAGGGCCGATGGTGATATCTGGAGAGGACTCTGTTCTATTTATGAGAAAAACGTGCTTGAGAGAACCTGGGGGGGGAATCCGGAGGATTTTCCTGAATCGGAGAGAGCTTCTTTAGAAGCCTCTGCCTTGACAGTTTTAAAGCTGTATTTTCATTTTGACACCTCCTTGATTATGGGTATAAGTGGAAAACTTTTTGGCGGATTGTGTATTTTATCGGTGCTGGCATTATTTTGTGGAATTTGGAAGGATAAAATACGGGGGAAAAAAGACAAAAGTACACTTTATATGTTCTTTTTGTTGTTTTCAGCTTTTTTGACCAGTGTCTCTTGGTTTGTTTTAGGAAAAGCACATTCTTATATCCATACACATATGAATTTTGTGATGTGGTATTTTGGTTTTATACAGCTTCTGATTTATATACCATTGCGTATGCTTTGGATAAAACTGAAGGGATATATTCTGAGAAAAAAGAGGAAGAGGTAATTTTATGAAACTGTCAATTTCAAATATAGCCTGGAGACCGCAAGTGGATGATGAGATGTATCGTTTCCTGCAGGAATATGGATACTCGGGGATTGAAATTGCTCCTACCAGATTATTTCCTGATGCTCCTTATGATCATTGTGGTGAGGCGCAGGCCTTTGCTGTTTGGCTGAAAGAGACATATGGTTTGGCTGTTTCTTCTATGCAGTCAATATGGTATGGAAGAAAAGAAAAGTTGTTCGGTACTGTTGAAGACAGGTTGGTTCTTACAGAATATACGAAGAAGGCAATCGATTTTGCGTCACAGATCGGATGTGGCAATCTGGTGTTCGGCTGTCCTAAAAACCGGTGGGCGGAAAAAGAAGAATTAAAGGAAAGTGCAGAGCCTTTTTTTAAGGAGCTGGGAGATTATGCATTAGAAAAAGGGACTGTGCTGGCTATGGAGGCGAACCCTCCGATTTACAATACTAACTATATAAATACCACCGCAGAGGCATTGGCGCTGGTAAAAAAAATAGGCAGCAAAGGTTTTCTTGTAAATCTGGATTTGGGTACTATGATTGAAAATAAGGAAGCTTTGAACGTGATAGCTGAGGATATCAATTTAATCAATCATGTCCATATCAGTGAACCTAATCTGAAAAAAATTTCTGAACATCCTATACATAAAGAAATCGCCGGATTGTTGAGAAATATGGAATATACAGGTTATATATCTATTGAAATGGGGCGCCAGGAAAATATTCAGGTTACGAAAAAAGTAATAGAATATGTGAGGGAAATTTTCGGATGATTGCATATGAGAGACGGGATGGTGTTCCGCGATTTGAGGCATATGAGCTTGATGTAAAAAAAAGCAGGTATTGTGTTCTGATTCCTGTAATTAATGAGGGGGAGCGTATCCTTCAAGAGTTAAAAAGGGCAAGGCACTATAATGTAATGTCATGTGCGGATGTGGTTCTGTGTGACGGCGGTTCGACGGATGGTTCTATGGAACAGAAAAAGCTGCTGAAGCTG
This sequence comes from Clostridium sp. KLE 1755, assembly GCF_000466465.2. Classification (NCBI taxonomy): domain Bacteria; kingdom Bacillati; phylum Bacillota; class Clostridia; order Eubacteriales; family Clostridiaceae; genus Clostridium; species Clostridium sp. KLE 1755. The sequence continues at coordinate 11,841 of NZ_KE992715.1, read as the reverse complement.
GGTGTAAATACTCTTTTAATTAAGCGTGATGAAGGGCGTCAGGGAGCCCAGCTGAGAATGGGAATCTGGTGGGCGCTTCAGCGAGGTTATGACGGGGTAATAACGATTGATGGAAATAATAAGGACAGTATAGAAGATATTCCCCGGTTTATTGAAAAACTGAATGATGGGTATGATTTTATCCAGGGGTCACGATTCCTGAAGGGCGGGCAGGCAATTAATACGCCTTTAATCAGGCTGATATCAGTCAGATTGATTCATGCGCCTCTTATATCATTAACGGCGAGGCAGCGTTTTACGGATACTACAAATGCTTACAGGGCATATTCCAGAAGATATCTGGAAAATCCTGAGGTTTGTCCATTGAGGGATATTTTTATATCATATGAGCTGCTTGCATATCTGTCTGTACGGGCCACTCAGCTTGGGATGAAAGCATGTGAGATTCCTGTAACACGGCGATATCCAAAAGAAGGAAAAACACCTACCAAGATAAGCTTTTTTAAAGGGAATTACGAACTGATGAAAATTTTAGTTACCAATTTATTTGGAGGATATAATCCTTAATTAATTGTTCAGTCTGTTGAGGGGGACAGATGAAAGCTAAAGGTGATGAGTTAAAAAAAGGGAGAGTAAATGAATATGATCTCCTTAGAGTTACAGCAACAATTTTGGTAGTAATCGGGCATAGTTGTTATCTGGTTATGGGAGGCGTACACTATGAAGTTCCTGCAGACAGTTCTTGGGTGTATGATTCGAATTTATTTCGGATAATCAGATTTTTAAGCGGATGGGTGTATGGATTCCATATGCCGCTTTTCTTTCTTCTATCGGGTGCGGTTTATCGTCTAAAGGAAGAAGACGGATTAAAAAGGCTGGCATGTAATAAACTGAAAAGACTGATAATACCGTATTATTTATGCGGCCTGTTATTTATGCTTCCGGTAAAATTGATGACAGGATATTATAATGCGGATAATTATAATGAAGCAGTTGTAAAATTTCTGGTTGGTAAAGGCGATGGGCATCTTTGGTTCTTACCAGCCTTATTTTGGTGTTTTATTATTTTTTGGTGCCTTCACCGATTGGTCGGGAAAAGAAATATCTATCCGGTTCTTGTGCTTGCTGCGCTTATTCAGTATTTCCATGGCCAGCTGCCATTTGATTTTTTCCTTTTTAAGAGAGGAATGGGGTATTTATTTTGGTTTGTATTAGGCTATTGGTTTGATGGGGTGAGAAAGAAGTTGTCAGAATATTCATATTATGAGTATGGAGTGTGTAAGTTTTTATTTTTGCTTGAAATAATGATATTAGATATTAAGATAGATTTTCTGAATGATTTTTTCGTCATAATTATTTGTAGCTATGCAGTTTATTTGCTATGCATAATTTTGGTTAAAAAATATGAAGAATTGTGTGAACGGTGGGGGTTTCGTTTGTTATTGAGGCATAGTATGCATATATATTTATTTCATGATCCGCTGGAATATGCGGTACTGTTAGCTGCATTCTCCTATGGCTGGCTGAGCTCAAGGCTGGGGTGTTTGGCTTACATGGGAATGAGGATTATCGGAGTTATAATTTTGTCTGTGGTTATGGGATATATCGTTGATAAACTAAAAAGTAAGCTGCTTAAGATTTCTTGACATTTCTGTAAATCAGATTATAATACACACTAGTGAGGGGAAAACTAAATAAAATATTTTTCATACACTGCTGGAACAGGAGGCAAAATGAAAAAGGATTATTCCCCTACAAAAATGCTGAGAAAAGACAAGCAAGATGCTTTCTCAGCTGTTTTACTTGGCATATGTCTGTGTTTTTATCTCTTCTTCGCATTTTATGATGGTGCGGTTATTTGTGTGGATTCTCCGGGCTACATCAGTATGCGGCTTTCAAGAGAACCCTTTTATCCGCTGTTTCTTGCTTTTTTTCGAAAGCTTTTTTCTTCATTTCCCAATGATTTTTACCTGACAGCCGTTGCTTTTTTTCAAAGCGGGCTTATGGCTTTTGCTACATGGGCGTTGGTGAGGTATCTTTGGAAGGAGCTTCGGCTTCCGAAGGCTGTGGCGCTTGTTGCGCTGGCTATGCCGCTTGGGGTTTCTTTTTTGTGCCGGTTTGCTGCAAAGAGGGAATCTATGTATTCCAACAGTATTTTGACGGAAGGGATTGTTATTGCACTGTATCTTTTGTTTTTCCGCTATCTCCTGGAATACTGTCTTCATCAGAACAGAAAAAGTCTGATTTTAAGCAGCATACTTGTTTTTGTTATGGTGTCAACAAGAAAACAGATGTTTATGACATTGGCGCTGCTGATTATTTGTGTGGTGGCTGTGAATATATTTCGCAAAAAGACCCTTTGGGGAATTTGGACTGTAATACTGTGCACACTGGGAATCTTGAGCTGTTCTATGCTTCTTGATGTTGGATATAACTATATTTTGCGTGGGAATGCAGTACGTCATACCAATGACAGTCGGTTTGTTACAACAATGGCGTTTTATACGGCTGATAGAAGTGATGCGGAATATATCAAAGATGAAGAGGTCAGAACACTTTTTTTGGAAATTTATGATGTATGTGAGGAAAAGGGATATCTGAAGCACAGTGCCGGAGAAGGATGGTTTAACCGGGTGACGCATTTTGGTGATTTTTATGACTGTATACAGATTGATACCATGGGTCCGATGATAACACAATATGTGCAGGTGAATTATGGCGGAGGAGAGGTGGAAGAAGGGAAAAAGGTGGATCAGATTATGCGGATGATTAATGTGTCGGTTATGCCGCATAATGCGTTGAATATCATAGGTTCCTTTTTAGATAATGTACTTTCAGGTATGATAACGACTGTCGCCAAACGGAATATTTTATTAAACTGGTATAGTTTTTTCATTTATATTATTTATGTTATTCTGCTTATCTGGAATGTGAGGATCAGAGGGCATGAAAAGACAGCAGTGTTGGCAGGGCTTACACTTCTGGCAATTGTGGGGAACGTTACGCTTGTTTCTCTTGTAATCTTCTGCCAGACCAGGTATACGATATATAATATGGGGCTGTTTTATATTTGTATGGTAGTGATGCTTTATAATCTGTTCAGGCATTGGCGTTTGGCTTCTGAGAAAACAAAATAAAGGAGTTGTATATATTTTCCGGTTTTTACGTTTTTTCTTGTAAAAATCCATGGATTGGGCTAAACTGATTTATGCATAGCATATCCTGAGGCGGGATTTGCTGCAGCGGCAATTTGACTGGTTAAATTTAAAATTCCATGGAGTACTCATATGCTTTTTAATTCTTATATATTTCTGTTCCTGTTTTTACCATTTTGCCTGGGCGGGTTTTATCTGTTCGCCCATTGGGGGAAGTCTGTGCCTGCCAAGCTGTGGCTGACAGGCTTTTCTTTGTGGTTTTATGGGTATTTTAATCCCAGCTATCTGCTGATTATGATTTTCAGTATTCTTTTTAATTATGTTTGCTTTCGGCTGATAAATGCAACGGGACCGAACAGGAGCCGTATAATGATGGCGGCGGGTGTTCTGTGCAATCTGGGAATTCTTTTTTATTTCAAGTATTTTGACTTTTTTATTGAAAATGTAAATGCCGTATTTGGTACTTCGTTTTTACTGAAGGGAATCCTGCTTCCGCTGGGAATCAGTTTTTTTACCTTCCAGCAGATTGGTTTTCTTGTGGACACTTACCGGGGGGAAATCAGGGAGTGCACTTTTCTGGATTATGCGCTGTTTGTCTCCTTTTTCCCGCAGCTGATTGCGGGGCCGATTGTGAATCACAATGAAATGATGCCGCAGTTTGATAAAATCGGGAAGCAGAAGCTGGATTGGGATCGGTTTGCCGGGGGCGTATTTTTATTTACGCTGGGAATGGTGAAGAAGGTTTTGGTCGCGGATACGTTTGGGAAAGCGGTGAACTGGGGGTATGCCAATGTTCTGAACTTAAGCGGAGTGGACAGTGTGCTGCTGATTCTTTTTTATGTGCTACAGTTGTATTTTGATTTCAGTGGCTACTGTAATATGGCCAGGGGGCTGGGCTGGCTCTTTGGGATAGAGATTCCTGTGAACTTTAATTCGCCGTATAAGGCTGTGAGCATCGTGGATTTCTGGAAACGGTGGCATATTACACTGAGCCGTTTTTTTACCAAAAATGTATATATTCCATTGGGCGGGAACCGAAAGGGCAGAGGACGGATGTACTTTAATTTGTTCCTGATTTATCTGCTCAGCGGTATCTGGCATGGGGCCGGATGGACTTTTGTATTGTGGAGTGTGACGCAGGGGGTTCTGTACATAGTTACCCGGATGTGGCAGCTGCATCAGAAGGAGAAGAAGGAAAAGAGCTGCAAAGCAAAGACAGCGGGGCCGGTTAGAAGACAGGTGGTTAAAGTTGCCGGGGTTTTGTTTACCTTTGTTTATTTCAGTCTGACCTGTGTCTTTTTCCGCTCAGAGACAGTGGGACAGGCACTGGAAATTTTTAGGCATTTATTTACGGGCGGGATTGCTCTTCCTGCGGAGGCGATGATGCAGTCCTTCAATCTGGATGAATTCTGGTATGTGATAAAGTTGCTGCATTTGGACAGCCTGCCGTACAGTCAGATGTATTTGGGAGGTATCATTACAGCGGTGACTATGGCGGTGGTGTTTTTTGCGCCGAATGCGGATGAAGTGGCGGTGAGGTTCCGGCCCAAGGCCTGGAATGCGCTGGTGACGGCAGGACTCTTTCTGTGGTGTGTGCTGTCGCTTTCAGGGGTCAGCAGTTTCCTGTATTTTAATTTCTGATACGGGCTGTTTTCAGAGAAGCGGGTATGAGGGAGTACGGCTTGTCCGTGACAATGTATGAGAGGTATGTGGATGAAACCTTGTAAAAGATGGTTGCTCTTGTTTGGCAGTATTCTCCTGGCAGGCTTTCTTGCGATAGCTGCCATAGTGATATATGTGGATCCTTTTTTTCAGTATCATAAGCCCCTGGCTTATTTTCCATATAAGGTGGATAATCAGCTGAGCCAGAATCCGGGAATGGCCCGCCGGCTGGATTATGACAGTGTTCTGTTAGGCTCCTCCATGACGGCAAGCTTTGACACGGACTGGTTTACGGAGGTGATGGGGCTGCAGACGGTGAAGCTGAGCTATAACGGTGCGTTTCCTAAAGATGAGGCCAACATAATGGATATTATTTTTGACACGAAAGGGGATTCGGTGAAAAAAATATTCATGGCCGTGGATCAGGGGGCGTTTTCAGCGGATACGAAGGCGACGAAATATCCGATTCCGGAATATTTGTATGATAAAAATCCTTTTAATAATGTGCAGTATCTTTTTAATAAGGATGTGCTGCTGAATTATATTTTCAAGCCGTTGGTGGATCCTACGGAGAGGACGGACTGGACACAGCTGTATAAGCCGTGGTGGACGGATCAGTACTATACGAAGGCCAATGTGCTGATGTATTATGTTCCGGCAGAGGAAGCGGAGGAGGAGATGCCGGAGGATGCGTTTGTGTCCGGTATTCAGGCAAATCTGGAGGCCAATATTATTCCCTTTGTTGAGGCTCATCCGGAAACGGAATTCATTTTCTGGTATCCGCCGTACAGTATTCTTTACTGGAATGATGTGATGCGGCAGAAGGAGCTGGATGCGGTTATCAGAGAACTGGATTATATGACGGAAAAACTGCTTGCGTATGATAATGTAAGAGTATTCTGTTTTCAGAACAACAGGGATATCGTATGTAATCTGAATAATTATGCGGATTATACGCATTATCATGCGGATGTCTGCCGGTATATTGTGGAGTGCTTTGAAAATGGAGAGGGAGAGCTGACTGAGGATAATTATAAAGCGGTTTTTGCGGACCTGCGCGAGTTGGCGGCGGGTTATGATTATGAAGCAATTTATGACAACTGGTATGATTAAGCTGTTGTTTAAGTGACTTGGGAAGTAACTGTGAGGGAACTGAGCAGTTGCCTGCAGGAAGATAAAGAGAGGTTTTTACATGATTGCAAAAGTACTGATTACCTTTGGGGTTCTGTTTGCTGCTCCTTTTTGCATGGGGCTGATTCCGGCCCGGTTCATGCCCGGGGGGCGGAGGAAAAAGAATCCGGTTCTGATTTATCTGGCTGGTTTTTTCTTAACGCTGGCAGTTTTTCAGATAATTGCTGTGCCTGTCATTTTGATGAAGCCCTGGGGATTTCCCATAATAGTTAAGCTTTATTCCGGCGCGCTCATTTTGCTGTCGGCAGCAGGTTTGTTTTTTGGGAGGAATGTGCTGGGGGATTTGACGGAGAACGGCAGGGAGCTTTGGGAGGGCAGGCGCAGGCCGTCTGTGGAAACGGCTCTTTACTGGATTCTTGCGGGCGGACTGGTCCTTTTTCAGATTTATATGGCATATACAAGGGCGTCCTTTGACGGGGATGATGCGTATTATGTGGCGCAGTCTGTAATTGCGGAGCAGTCGGATGTGCTTTACCGGATTTTGCCGTATACAGGCCTTACGACAACGGTGGATGTACGGCATGCGTTGGCTTCGCTGCCTATATGGGAGGCGTATCTGGCAAGGATGACGGGAATACATCCGGCGATTATTGCTCATTCGGTGCTGCCGCTTGTGCTGATACCGGTAACCTATCTTTTGTATTATTTGATTGGAAGAAGGCTGTTTGGCAAAGAGAACCGCAGGCTGGCAGTGTTTATGATTCTTGTAAGTGTGCTGCAGATTTTTGGGAATACTTCCATTTACACAAATGCAACATTTTTCCTGATGCGTACATGGCAGGGAAAGTCCATGTTGTGTAATATGGTGCTGTTGGCGGTGCTGTGGTGTCTGCTGAATCTGTGGGATATGAAGTCTGCTGTCGGAGAGAAAAAGGAGAGCCAGGCCGGCTGGTGGATTCTGTTATGTGCGGTCAATATGGTGGCGGCCATGGCGACTACTATGGGGGCTTTCCTGACGGGGCTGCTGATTGCCGTGACAGGCCTTGTTCTGGCGGTGAGAGACAGACGTCCGGCAGTGCTTCCCAAGCTTGCGGCAAGCTGCATTCCCTGTATTGTGTATCTGGCGGTTTACTTGGTTCTGGTCTGAAAGGATGAAAATATTTTGAGAGAGATACTGACGATTTTTATGGATTATTGCGGTGATGGTATTTATCCGTTTCTTTTTCTGGTGGCGCTTATATATTTATTGCTGACAGAGAAGGACAGGAAAATACGGCTTGTATTAGTGGAGTCCTCTTTGGTAATAACGATTTTGTTTTTCTTTCCCTTATTTAAGCTTGTAATGGATAAAGTTGAAGAAGCGGGAACTTATTATAGAATCCTTTGGATATTGCCGATGACTGTGATGATAGCCTATGCAGGCGTTAAACTAATAGGAAAGCATACTCGGATCGGAATAATAGTAATGATATTGCTTCTTGCACTTGGTGGTGAATATTTATATAAAAATATTAATATTACGAAAGCACAGAACCGATATCATATCCCTCAGTCGGTAGTGTCTATTTGTGATCTCATTGAACCTGCGGAGGACGAGGAACGTGTCTGGGCAGTCTTTCCTTCGGAATTGCTGCATTATGTAAGGCAGTATTCTTCAAATATTCAGATGCCCTACGGCCGTGACATGCTGGTAGCCAGCTGGGATCATGTGGAACATCCCATATATGCGCTGATGGAAGCGGATACGGTAAGAATCGATTTGCTTGCGGAGCTGGCAGATGACTATAAATGCCAGTATATTATTCTGAATAAGGCGAAGAAGACGGAAGGGGATCCGGCGGAATACGGGCTGGAAAAAATCGGGGAAGTGGAAGGGTATGATGTATTCCGGAATGTGGATGTTCCGGTATTGAAAAAAGAACAGACTTTGCCCTAGAATCCCTATTGATTAAAACGAAGAATAGTATCCGATGTAAAAAGGCAGTATATATAGTGGAATAGAACAGGCAGGTACTAAAACTGTGTGATTAATAGAAGAAAGGGCGCCGTTACCCGGCCGCGAATTGCGGCCGAATACCGAAGCCCTTTTACTTTACAACCTATTTTTCTTCCCCAACATGAAAAATTTCCTTTGCAAACCGCCCTGCAACTTTTTCCCGTCCCTTTTTATTCAGCCGGTATCCGTCCGTCAGGCAATTCTTTGCCTCATCTTCATTAATGGTCCCATAATAATTATCAAGAATACTAACTCCGTTTGCCATAGCCACATCAATTTCATGCAGCACATAATCAGGAAGCACGCCGTTGCCGAAATCCTCCGTATCCCCGTTAACCATCTTGCCGCCACCATCCTCAAACTGCCCGTAGGAAGGAGACAGGACCACCAGACGGATGTAAGGATAGGTCTTCTGGATTTCCTGAAGAGAAGCATTCAGCGCGCCGTTCCAGGTAAGCAGGTTGATGTCATTATTTTCATCCATAACAGGCCGTTTATCCATGTAATCATTCAGATCATACATGATGACGATCATATCAACCTTGGAAAAATCCACACTTTTCAGGGTATCCAGCGCTTCCCTGTAAGCCTTGTCAGATTCTGAAAGCAAATCCACAGCATGTTCCATAAGGTCAAAATTCCCGCCGCATATGGAGGCTGTTACCAGATACAGGCTGAGCGCATCCTGAGGATAGCTGTCGGTATACTCCGTATTTTTCATAGAAATATAGGAATCCGGAAATGCACCGTTATAAACCGTGGCATCACACTTCTCGGCAATTAACTCCGCAAGGCCGTCTTTTCCCCGTTCATCAGAAAAAGGATGGTTCCCAAGACAAACGATAGTGTTGACGCCGTCATCCTCCCGCCCTTTAAGCAGCTCTGGATCCAGCGGCTGTATATAATCCAGGGCTTCCACTTCAAATTCCGAAGAATCCGCATTGGGGTCATATCCGGAATCCTTCCCAATATTCCACACAACCAGCTTGACAACAGCAAATATCAGCATTGCCGCAAGAACGGCGGCAATTATATAGTGAACGTAGGTTTCCGTATTTTTCCTTTTTCTGCGTCTGCCGGTATTTTTACCCGACACACCACGGCGGG